>CBINKF010000251.1:0-5343 GCA_966251115.1 uncultured Cellvibrio sp. | reverse complement strand
CTCTCTACCAGAAGGTCGCCAATCCGCGTGGATTTATGAATTTGTGTCATGTCTTTATCACTCAAATTTGCGCGAGGTGCAGCCCCTGGCGAATCCCAAAGTGCAACCCAATGCATCAAACACTTACCCCAATGCTCCTATTGTAGCTTTTGATGACCCAAACCAAGCGCGAGTTTAGGTGACTGTTAATAAATTTGTGACCTAAGAAATAGGCCGTTTAATTATGATTTAGACGAATTAGCCTCAGCAGCGCTATATGGCCGACAAATCAACGATTAATACGCCAAACTATTGCAATCCTGTTTTAATGGATCTCAAGGCTTCTAACACTTTGGATCTGGGAGCCCCTATATTCATCCGCATAAACCCGCTTCCACCTTCGCCAAACATACTTCCGGGGCTCAGCCCCAGGTGGCATTTTTTGATAAAAAAATCGCGCAGTTGCTGGTCGTCCAAATTTAACCCGCGGCAGTCCAGCCACAACAAATAAGTGGCCTCAGGTTTATTAACCTGTATCTGGGGAATTTCCCGTACAAAATAGTCCGCCACCTGGGCGCAGGTTTCAGCCAGGTATTGCATAAGCGCATCCAGCCAAGCCGCCCCGCCCCTATAGGCGGCTTCAAAAGCCACTATGCTGAACGGATTGGTATTACCAACATGCAAGCTTTCAAACACCTGTTTAATCGCCTTACGCTGCTCTGGGTCGGCAATAACCAAAGTCGACAAACCCAGACCGGGGATATTAAAAGTCTTGTTGGGTGCAATAGTGGTAATGATTTTGTCGTCCGGTCGCGCCAAGCGCGCGAGCATCGTGTGTTTGACACCGGGGTAAACCAGGTCGCAGTGGATATCGTCCGACACCAGGGTAATTTGGTAACGACGGCAAATTTCCAGCAATTGCTCCAGCTCACGCGGTTGCCACACGCGCCCCACCGGATTATGCGGTGTACACAACAACAGCAATCGCCCACCTTCGCGTGCGCACTGCTCCAGGTGCTCAAAATCCATTTCATAGCGACCATTAACAATTTTTAGCGGATTATTGAGTAACTTGCGTTGATTAGTGGTAACCGCCGAAAAAAAAGGGAAGTAAACAGGCGATTGAACAATTACCCCTTCGCCGACGGGCACAAGGGCTTGAACTGTAGCAAAAATAGACGGGACGACTCCCGGCGCCATTAACATCCAATCGCGCTCAATTTGCCACTGATGGCGCTGAGCAAACCAATCCATCATGGCCTGATACAGGCTCTCGGGGTATAGGCTGTAACCAAATACTGGATGTTGCGCGCGCGCCTGTAGCGCCTGGGCTACACAATCGGGTACGGCAAAATCCATATCCGCCACCCACATGGGGTATAGGTCCTCAGTTCCAAAAACCTGTTTGCGCGCATCAAATTTAACCGATTGAGTGTTTTCGCGGTTTAAAACCAGATCAAAATTAAACGACATTTGCGACCCCGACCGATTGAAATTCCAGCCACTTTACCATGAGATAATTCGCCAGATATATCATCGAATTAATTTCACATTCGGAGCCACTTGCCAGGGTAAAATCAGTGAAGCGCGCCTGGGTAGCGCTTACCCATTAAATAACCGAGCGGATCAATGAATTTACCTGCACGCTCTGTGCTCGTCATCTTCCGCTCGGCAATTTACTTTTTTATTCAATTCGCTCCCAAAAGGTAACTTCTGAAAGGCTATGTTGAAACTTGCGTTTGGTTTCGCGGATCACAAAGGGCACTTCCAAAGGCCCATTAATCAGACGGAAACGTTTACCTAAATGAGCCTGCAAGCCATCCAATGTGGTAAAGCTCTCACCATCCTTTTTAAAACCGCCAATCCAATCTGCGCGAGGTGTATGCTCTGGCAACCAGGTATAAGGAGACGCGAGCATTAAAACGCCGCCCAGATTCAGTCGCTCGTGTATCGCGCCAAGAAATTTGGCCGGGCTGTAAAGGCGATCAATTAAATTGGCGGCCAGGATAAAATCATAACCCTTAATGACAGGCTTCAAGTTACAGGCATCGCCCTGAAAAAACTCCACCTTGTCTCTAATATCGGACAGGCCTAAATCTGTCAGAGAGCGGGATTTGTACGAGACCAACTCCCCTTCATCCACCAGGGTATAGCGCAGGGTCTCGCCGCGCGAAAGCTGTACTCCCTGGCCAATAAAGCGCGCCGAAAAATCCACTCCGGTAACCTGTTTGAAATACCTGGCCAATTCAAAGGTAGCGCGCCCCGAGGCACAGCCCAAATCCAGAGCTTTATTTTTAGCTTTGTCACCTAAGGTTTGTATAGCCAGTTCCACCAGGGCTTTGGAAAAATTTGCCACGCCAAAATATTCATCGCCGTAATGGAACTCGGCATATTCCGACATAAGCTTGTCAGTTTCATACTGAGAGTTAGGCACGGGCTTTAATTCCTCGGAGACCAGGTAGCGGAATCCCGCGTGTTGAAAAAAGTGGCGACGGAAGGCGTAGCGCGCGGAGCGAAGTGATTCATTGCCACAGGAAATCCAGGAGCCGCCTTTAATCAGGTTGTGGCGCTCATCAAAAGTTGGCGTGGTGAAATCGTCATAAATAGGGTGAACTTCAAACCCTTCAAAGGGATAAATGGGTGTTTCAGTCCATTGCCAGACGTTACCCACCACATCATAAAACTCCCCTTGGGCAAAACGATTTACCGGGCAGGATGAAGCCCAATAATCCAGGTGTATATTAGCTTGGGCAGGCTGTTCCCCTACATCACTCAAGCCCGCCACATCATAAAGGCGATACCATTCATCCTCTGTGGGTAGACGCACAGGGGCACCGGTTTCAGACTGCTTCCAATTACAAAAAGCTTTGGCCTCGTGGTAGTTGACTTCCACCGGCCAATCCCAGGGCATGGGAACCTCTTCGGTCATTAGGCGCAAATACCAACCCTTGGGTTTTTTAACCCAGAAGGTCGGATGTTGTACCTTGGTAAAACCGAGCCAGCCTTTGCCCTCCTCTTGCCATAAATGCAAATTGCGATAGCCGCCAGCCTCGACAAAACCAAGAAACTCCTGATTGCTGACCAGGTATTTACTGGCTTCAAATTCTGCGACTTCTGCCTCGTGTACACCATACTCGTTATCCCAACCGTACACAGGGTCGGTTTTGTCTTTGGCAAGGCGAACACGCCCGGCCGCAACCTTAACCAGGCTGTTTTCCGGTGCTTCGCGTACAACACTATGCAGGGCCTGCCAGTTTTCATGCCCTTTAACAAACTCCAGCTTGTGCTGGCGAATAAGTACCGATGAGGTTTCCAGGTGGATTCGCTCATGCTCTATTCCCATGATGATAGCCCACCAGGGATTTTCCCAATTTACCGGCAACTGCAGCGGCGCAGTTTCAATTAGCTCCAACACCAGGGCGCGCACCTGGTCGCGATAAGCTTTTACCTCTGCGGGGGTGGGCCAGGTGTAATTGGCATCATTCAAATCATCCCAACTCATTTCATCCACACCGACCGCAAATATGGACTCAAATTTTTGATTGATGCGCTCCGGGATCATTCGCGCTAACGTCAATTTGTTAACAAAAAAGGTGGCTGTGTGACCGTAATAAAAAATCAATGGATGACGCAGATTGATTGGCTTGACGTAATAGGCCTGCTCGCTGGCCAGGCATTCAAACAGGGATTCGTAAGCATCAAAAGTATTTATAAAATAATCACGCAAGGCAGTCCTCAGGCTCGCTTCGTCACCATCACGCAAATTAGGTGTGCGGGCCAAACCCAAGTGCCTGATTTGGCCGACTGAATCGGCCCGCGCGGACTCCTGCGGGTGCGCGTCTGAAGTGACTGAGCGATTGGTTTGTCCTGTTTGCATAACAAATGCCCTTTTGATAAATACGTGAAATTTTGCTAAGCGGCGGCGGGTCGATCAACCCGTCAAGCCGGAAATATCTGGAAAATAACAAACCAGCTAGACGGTACAATTACCGACTTGTTACAGCTACTGTCAGTTAATTTCTATGACCCTAACCTTATTATTCGAAGCCTAATAAATAACCTATGCCTAATAAATAATCTGCTCCGGATATTAAAAGCGCGCGACTTATTACTGTCATCGCATTACTGTCATCGCGCCTATTACGTACGGCCGCCTTATATTTTACGGTCACCAGTATTTTACAACCGCGGTATTTTACAGCCGTCCTACATAATCGCAGGCGAATTGCCAGGCGACTCGGCCACTGCGAGCCCCGCGGGTTCTATGCCACAACAGCGCGGCCTCCTGGGCTTTTTGATCCCAACTTCCCCCCAGATGTTCAACCCAATGCTTGGCCGCCGCCAGATACTCGTCCTGGCTGAAGGGGTAAAAACTCAGCCACAAGCCGAAGCGCTCCGACAGGGAGACCTTTTCCTCTATGCTATCGCTGGGGCGCAGCTCGCCATCCTCATAGCTGACATCCAGGTTTTCGCGCATATTTTGAGGAATCAAGTGACGGCGATTGCTGGTGGCGTAAAACAACATATTCGTACTGGGTACGGAAATAGATCCATCCAATACCGATTTTAACGCCTTATAACTAACTTCCCCTTCTTCAAACGACAAATCGTCACAGAAAACAATGAACTTTTCAGGGCGCTGGGCAATTAGGTCAACAATATCGCTAAGGTGCAGTAAGTCAGTTTTATCAACCTCGATGATTTTTAAACCCTGGTCACAAAATTGGTTCCAACAGGCTTTAATCAGGGTGGATTTACCCGTTCCCCGGGCGCCAGTCAGCAGCAGATTATTAGCGCGTCGGCCTGCGACAAATTGGCTGGTATTGCGCAGAATAGAGGCTTTTTGAAGCTCAATATTTTTAAGCGAATCCAGTGAGATCTGATGAGGATTGAGTACCGCCTGCAGCTGCCCTAGACCCTGGGGGTTAACGCGCCAGCGAAACGCGCTGGCACTCCAATCCGGCGCCGGTTGTGGGCCGGGCAGCAGGCGCTCGATTCGGTCAACCAGGGTATCCAGGCGGTTTAATAAACGATCAAATTCAGACACACTAACTCCTCGCGCAAAAACAGATGAAATTCCCGAAGCCATTTTTAAGCTGTATTTCTGGTCTTTTAAGCTATATTTTTGGTCTTTTAAGCTATATTTCTGGTCTATAGTATTCAAAAAAATAGTATTCAAAAAACCGCTTTCAAAAAAACACTTTACGATAGGTAGTCCATGTTTACCAAGCAGGAATTGCTACTCATTGGCCAGACTCTCAACCAGCGACGAAACTGGCTGGCCAAGCAACTCACCCAAGGTACACAGCCTCCCTCATCTGATCCCCAGACCCAGCAACCGCTTAAACAAATTGAAGCGCTGCT
>CBINKF010000250.1:0-5347 GCA_966251115.1 uncultured Cellvibrio sp. | reverse complement strand
CCGCCTCCAAAGGTTTGTTCGCCGCACGCAAGGCGGTGATGCACGAATGCCAGCGCCTGCAGATCCCGGGTGTGGACATTGAAGATATTTTCCTGGGTAACGGTGCCAGTGAGCTGATTGTAATGGCCATGCAGGCGCTGCTGAACAATGGCGACGAAGTTCTGGTGCCCGCCCCCGATTACCCGTTATGGACTGCGGCGGTAAACCTGGCCAGCGGCAAGGCGCGTCACTATTTGTGTGACGAGCAGTCAGATTGGTTCCCCGACCTGGAGGACATTGAAAGCAAGATTACCGACCGCACCCGCGGTATTGTGGTAATCAACCCCAATAACCCCACCGGCTCTGTGTACAGCAAAGAGGTGCTGGAGCGCCTGGTAGAGATAGCGCGCAAACACAACCTGATTATTTTCGCCGACGAGATCTACAGCAAGATCCTCTACGACGATGCCGAATTTATCCCCATGGGTCGCCTGGCGCCGGATGTACTCTGCGTGAGCTTCAACGGCCTGTCCAAAGCCTATCGCCTGGCGGGCTTCCGCTCTGGCTGGATGGTCATTTCCGGCCCCAAACACCGCGCCCGCTCCTATATCGAGGGGCTGGAAATGCTCGCATCCATGCGTCTGTGCGCCAATGTGCCGGCCATGTACGCGGTGCAAACGGCACTCGGCGGCTACCAGAGCATCAATGAGTTGATTATTCCCGGCGGCCGCTTGCGCGACCAGCGCGATGCGGCCATGCGCATAATCGAGTCAATTCCGGGAGTTAGTTGCGTAAAACCCAAGGGCGCGCTTTACCTTTTCCCCAAAATTGACTTGAATCGCTACAGCATCAAAGATGACCAGCAGATGGTGCTGGATTTTTTGATTCAGGAAAAA
The DNA here is from genome assembly GCA_966251115.1 of uncultured Cellvibrio sp. Taxonomy (GTDB): domain Bacteria; phylum Pseudomonadota; class Gammaproteobacteria; order Pseudomonadales; family Cellvibrionaceae; genus Cellvibrio. The sequence goes on along the minus strand of CBINKF010000250.1, from coordinate 4,472 downwards.
GTACTGCTGGTGCAGGGCACCGCCTTTAATTGGCCGGATCGCGACCACTTCCGCGTGGTATTCCTGCCCCGCGAAGATGACCTGACCCGCGCCCTAACCAAGTTTGGCGACTTCCTGTCGCACTATTCGCAATAAGCCGACAGAAGTAAAAAAGCCCGCTTATTTATGCGGGCTTTTTTATGGGCGCTGGTTAAACCCGGTACACCAGGAGTTTTAACTGCTGCTGGGGATCTACATCGGGGAAGTCGGCGCTGGGGGACAAACGCTCAACAAACACTGCCGCTGGACACTGCTCCTCAAACTGCTGTTTGAGATAGTTCTCGCTCAACTCAGGCGCATTTAAACAGGCCAGTACCAAACCTCCCTCAGGCATCAATTCCGGCAGGCGACGCACCACCTTGGCATAGTCCTTGGTGGCAATAAAACTGCCCTTTTGATAGCTGGGCGGGTCGATAATCGCCAGGTCGTAGGGGCCGCGCTTTTTGATTCTCCCCCAGGATTTGAGGATATCCTCCGCCAGGAATTCACTGCGGGTTTTATCCAAACCATTGAGCTGGTGATTGGCACGCCCGCTGTTAAGTGCCGGGCTACTCATATCCACATTCACCACTTTTTCCGCCCCAGCGGCGACGGCCACCACCGAAAAGGCGCAGGTATAGGCAAAGAGGTTAAGCACCCGCTTGCCTGATGCCTGCCGCTCCAGCCACTGGCGCCCTGGCTCCATATCCAGAAAAAATCCGGTGTTTTGCTGCCTGGCCAGGTGCAGATGAAAACGCAGATCACCGCGCCGGGCATAGACCTGCTCCGGCAGCTGCCCTAAAGGCACTTCACTGGGGGCATTGGGCAGATAGCGACGCTGTACTACCAAACAATCAAAGCCCGGGTTGAGCCGATCTTTGAGGGTTGCCACCAAATCCTCCAGCCAGCGCTCGGGCGGTTCGGCAAAGAGCGTTAATAACAGCACAGGTGCGAAGGCATCCAGAGTGACAAACTCCAGCCCCGGATAACACTGACCGCGCCCGTGAAATAATCGGCAACTATCAGTGTTGCCGCCCGAAGCGATCCGGGCCTGATAGTCGGCCAAATGATCAAGCAATATCTGCATCTAACCCCACCGGATACATAATGGTTTCGCGATAGCCGGTAATTACCGGTCTATAGCCACTGAACTCCGCGTCCAGCTGCGGATCATTGGTGTCTACCAATAAGGGGCGACCATTGAGTGAAAGAATTTTGCCGCGCGCGGCTATAACCTGCAGATTCTCCTTGCCAACACGGCGCAGAATATCCGGTGCCAGCTGCTGGTTGCCGCGCCCGAGGATGTGGCCCTGGCCACCTATGGCCGTGAGGATAACTTTGACTGGACCGGTAAATTGCTGCAGATATTCGCGCAGCTGCGGGGCGCCCAGGTCCTTAGCCACCAAAGCCCCATCCAGTAATAAATCGACCCCGAGTAAACTGCCCTCCAAGCCCAGCTCGCCAAGAAACACCTGAGTTGTAGATCCCGGCCCAACAATATACAAGGTGCCCGGCTGCAGCTGCTCGACCATTTCCTGCGCCACGTCCAATTGCCCCAATTCATCGCGTTCGGTGCCGGCGTTCTTTACTTGTTGCAGCAGTTGGGAATCCTCAGGCACCAGCAAAGTCCCGTAAAAACGCGCGCGCACCTGCCCCTGACGAAAAGCCTCTTCATCTATATCTTTTACGTCTCGCTCAGCAATATTGATAAGCCGAGCTTCAAGTAACTGCTTAAGAATCTCCCCTGCGGCTTCTGGCACCACAGCAAAAGCACCCGAGTGCATTTTTACGCCGGAGGGAATGCCCAGGCAGGGTTTGCGAGTTGCCACTGTGTCTGCCAGTAAACGCGCCGTACCATCACCGCCGGCAAAGACAATCAAGTCAACATCGGCGTCAAGCAACGCCCTGGCCGCCGCACGGGTATCTTCTGCCGAGGAGGGAAGCCGGCTTGCAGCACCGACCAGCTCGACATTAAAGCCGGTGGCCAGAGCCGCGCTTTCACCCATATCGCAAGCGAAGGTATAGATTGTTACCCGATCACAATATTGGCCAATAACGGCCAAAGCGCGTTTGACCCGTTCCTGGGCGCGCGGCTCAGCACCGCGCGCCAAAGCTTCAGCCCGAACAGCCTCGCCGTCAGAACCCTTTAGCCCCACACTGCCGCCCAAACCGGCATAAGGGTTAATAATCAGCCCCAACTTAAACACAGCGGAAGCCCAAGGTCGTCAGCCAGTGCGCAGCCGCTTCGGCATCACCGGAAACCTGGTGCAAATGCACCTCATAATTGTGGAATTCGCGCCGCCGCGGATAGTGTTTACGCAGCTCGTCAAAACCTTTGCCAAAATCAGCTTCGCCAGCGCGCGCGCGGTTGGCCAGCTCGCGCAGGCGCGCATCGTCCGCGGCTATGTCATACACCTGCTTGATCAGGACTCGCGCCAGTTCCCAGGGGATTAAGCCGTCGGATGCCTGCAGGCGATTGTCCTCCAGCGGCGCGACTAACTGCGCCAGGCTGGCTTTGGGCTCCACACCAAAGTATTGGCAGCAGGCCTGGTAGATCATCTCGGTGCCGTTGAGCTTGCCGTCATAGCTGTAACCGGCAATGTGGGGCGACCCCAGTTGGACCAGATCCAACAGCTCCAGCGAAATATCCGGCTCTGGCTCCCAGACATCCAGTACCACGCGCAGATCCGGGCGCGCTTTAAGCACTTTAATAAGCGCCTGATTATCAATTACCGAACCGCGACCGCAGTTGAGCAACACAGCGCCCTGGCGCAGCTGCAGCAGTTCCTCGCGACCAATCAGGTGAAAGCTGGGATGCGGCCCATCGGTTACCAACGGCGTGTGCATGGAGATTAACTCGCAAGCCAGCACCTCCTCCAGGCTGGTTAGATCGGGGTTTTGCGCCAGGCTCAAATTGGGGTCGTAGCAGCGGACTCTCACTCCCTGGGCCTTCAGGCGGTGATAGAGCAAGCCACCCACATTGCCGCAGCCAATAATGCCAAAGGACTTGTCCAACCAATTGATATTCAGATGACAGAGCGCGGCGTAAACATACTCCACCACCGAGTTGGCGTTGCAGCCGGGAGCGCTGGCCCAGCGAATCGCCTGTTGATCCAGATAAGCCTGATCCAAGTGGTCGACACCTATGGTGCAGGTGCCGACAAATTTCACCGGGCTACCCTGGAGTAAATGCGCGCTGACCTGGGTTACAGAGCGTACAACCAGGGCATCGGCATCCTTTACATGCTCAGGGCTCATCTGCCGGCCAGGAACGCGGATGACCTCCCCCAAGCGGCCAAAAAATTCATTTACCAGGGGAATATTTTCGTCTGCAACAATCTTCATAAAGTCTCTATAGCCTGGAGGGAATCCTCGCTCGGCAGGCAGGTCTAAAAAGGTTTGTAATCGGGAGTAATAAGCGGTCCTAAAAAAATGCCCCTTAGCAGTTGTGCTTTGGGGGTTAAGCATATACCTTATGTAGTGATGGCAGCTGTTTTTGCCATCTTCCGGGACTTGGGTCCCTGCTCACTAGGGGGGTGTATTATGAAGACCTCGAACACCGGCCACAACATGGATAATGTGGTTGATATCTTCACCAGAAAATCCTACTCAGCCCTTCACGAAGAGCGCTTCATACGTCTCTCTCCCGAGCTCGACGGCCTTGAAATGCTCTACTCCAACGACAGCTCCACCGAACGCCTGTATAGCCTGCGCATCCTCTGCTGGGGCTTACGCGCCAATGGCGAAGTGGTCGGACTTGTACCCTGGCTCAACGATATAGTCCCCTGCCCGGACCTGTGCGATCCGCTCAATGGTCACTGGGAAGGTTATTTCGACCCGGGTATTGATGAGGTGTTTTTCGAGGCACCCATGCACAAAATTATTGAGCTGGAAACTGCTGCCGAGTATTACGAAGTCCAGTGCGAAAGCGGCGACGAAGTGATCCAGGAGATTCCCGACACCATAGGCACTCACGCGGTTTTGGCAGTTCCCGGCACCAAGCGCCTGGCACTGGCGGAAGTGGTCAGCTGGTGCCTGCATTACGACGGCAGTATTTACGCCATGCTCACCGACCAAACCAAGGTGGTAAGCACACCGGTACTGCCCGGTGACGAATGCTTGTACGAAGCTCAGGCCCACGAGAACTTCCGCTACTTTTTCCAGCACCAGATAGCCAACAAGATCAAGGCCGAAGATCCAGAGGCCCTGGCGGCCATCTCGAGGCTGGTGGATGGCATACAGTAACCAAAAACGCCGCTTCTGCGGCGTTTTTTGCATCTGCCTGGCCGATATCTGATCGCCCGGTGAATACTGGTTGCTGGGCGAATATCGCTAGTTTTTGCGTATCTGATAAAGATATGTGCCCCCGGCCTGTGTCTGGCTAACCAGCTCGTGGCCCAAAAACAGACAAAACTTGGGTATATCCCTTGTGGTTGAGGGATCTGTAGCCTTTA
>CBINKF010000249.1:0-5359 GCA_966251115.1 uncultured Cellvibrio sp. | reverse complement strand
GCTGCTTTGCTTCTTCAACAAGGGCAATATAGGCCGGCTGGTCAGTTTTGTTTTCGGGCTCTGCCTCCATCTTCGTCAACAGCGCCTCTACTTCCGCCAGGCGTTTGCGCTTGCCTGCACTTAACGCGATGCGCCGCATATTGGCCGAACGCAGCGAGCGCACAATATTAATTCGCCCAGGCTGCCCCTCATTGGCTATGCCCGCGCGCACCGTTTTAAACTCTTCCAGGCCCGACAATTGGCGCTTAACCAAATTAGGCAGCTCCAATCCATCAAACATAAAATCGAGAAATTCTTCCTGCGACAGGGTAAAGGCAAAGTCATCCTGCCCCTCGCCCGAATCACTGGCTTTGCCGCCGCCACTGCCAGAGCCACCGCCGCTCTGTGGTCGCGCTATCTTGTCGCCCTCCGAAAAATGTTTATTACCTGGCAGTACTCGGCTGTTATAGCCGCCTTCACCGTGGTGGATCACCGGCTCGTTGATATCCCTGGTGGGAATACTGATCTGGCCGCCCTTGTCGATATCGCGAATGGAGCGGTTGTTGACAGCGTCTGATACAGCTTCACGTATCTGATCGCGGTAGCGACGTAAAAATCGCTGACGGTTAACTGCACTTTTGTTTTTTGCGTTCAGGCGCCTATCGATAATAAAACTCATACACCTGCCTTAGCACCCGGGGATGCAATTGAATCTAAACCGCCGAGCCCACCTTAGCCGGAGCCTGCTGTGGCTGGCTCCGGCTAAACCTCGCCAAATCTATTGCGATTTACGTACACGCAGATACCACTCGGACAAGAGGCGAACTTGCTTTTCGGTGTACCCGCGCTCCACCATGCGCTGGACAAAATCCTGATGTTTCTTTTTGTCCTGCGCGGAGGCCTTGGCATTGAACGAAATAACCGGCAGCAGATCCTCTGTATTAGAGAACATTTTCTTCTCAATAACCGTGCGCAGTTTTTCGTAGCTGCGCCAATCGGGATTTTTACCGGCATTGCTGGCCTTGGCACGCAGTACAAAATTAACTATCTCGTTGCGGAAATCCTTGGGATTACTGATGCCAGCGGGTTTCTCAATTTTTTCCAACTCTTCATTGAGAGCTGCACGATCGAGAATTTCGCCCGTCTCATGATCGCGATATTCCTGATCCTGAATCCAGAAATCGGCATAGGTAACATAGCGATCAAAAATATTTTGGCCGTACTCTGCGTAGGACTCTAGGTAAGCGGTTTGAATCTCCTTGCCGATAAAATCGACATAGCGCGGCGCAATGAATTCTTTTAGCGCACTTAGATACTTGTCCTGCACCTCTTTGGGGAACTGCTCCTGCTCAATTTGTTGCTCAAGCACATACATCAAGTGCACCGGGTTGGCGGCAATTTCGGTCGGATCAAAGTTAAAAACTTTGGATAAAATCTTAAAGGCAAAGCGTGTAGACAGACCATTCATACCTTCATCGACACCGGCCAGGTCTTTGTACTCCTGCAAAGATTTGGCTCGCGGATCGGTATCTTTCAGGTTTTCACCATCATAGACCCGCATTTTTGAGAAAAGATTGGAATGCTCCGGCTCTTTTAAACGTGACAACACCGAAAACTGCGCGAGCATGCGCAAGGTATCCGGCGCGCAGGGCGCCCTTGAGAGCGAACTGTTTTGCAGGAGTTTTTGGTAAATTTGCATCTCTTCTGTAACGCGCAAACAATAAGGCACCTTGACGATATAGACCCGATCTATGAACGCCTCGTTGTTCTTGTTGTTGCGAAAATTCTGCCACTCAGATTCGTTGGAGTGCGCCAGGATAATACCGTCAAATGGAATAGCACCCAGGCCTTCAGTCGAATTGTAGTTACCCTCCTGAGTTGCGGTTAGCAGTGGGTGCAGCACCTTAATGGGTGCCTTAAACATTTCCACAAACTCCATTAACCCCTGGTTGGCGCGACAGAGGCCACCGCTAAAACTGTAGGCATCCGGGTCGTTTTGTGGGTACTCTTCCAGCTTGCGTATATCAACCTTGCCCACCAGGGAGGAGATGTCCTGGTTGTTTTCATCTCCGGGTTCAGTCTTGGTAATAGCCACCTGATTTAAAATTGATGGGTAGACTTTAACCACACGAAACTCGGTGATATCGCCATGAAAATCATGCAGACGCTTAGCAGCCCAAGGCGACATAATGGTTTTGAGATAGCGGCGCGGAATACCATAATCTTCTTCAAGAATTTGGCCATCTTCATCCGCATTGAATAACCCCAGCGGCGATTCAAATACGGGCGAGCCTTTAATGCAGTAGATGGGCATTTTTTCCATCAGGGATTTCAACATCTCGGCCAGCGACGACTTACCACCGCCGACAGGCCCCAACAGATAAAGAATTTGTTTCTTTTCCTCCAGCCCCTGGGCGGCATGTTTAAAATAGGAAACTATTTGCTGAATGGCCTCTTCCATACCGTAAAAATCACCAAAGACTTGGTAGCGCTTGATAATTTTGTTGGAAAATATCCGGCTCAAGCGAGGGTCCAGAGAGGTGTCAACCATTTCCGGTTCGCCTATAGCCATGAGCATACGCTCCGCCGCCGTTGCGTAGACACTGGGGTCTTTTTTACAGAGTTCGAGATACTCCTTAATCGTGAGCTCTTCCTGCTGGGTGGCCTCGTAACGCTCGCGGTAGTGATTAAAAATACTCATACATGACCTCTACTTAGCGATTTTTAACAGCCCGCCGGGAGAACGGCCAGCTGTCTAACCCGAAAACTGGAAGCTTGACTTAAGCATAGCCCCTATTCGACGTTTGTATTCCACAATGTCATAAATAATTGACGCCTTTCTCCCAAATAATTTACATCAAAAAACGCGCCAAATTTTTAAGGTTACCCAGGTATATAGCCTAATAATCAAGTTTTTATTTTTTTAAAACTAATCTGTTAATATCCACTAAACCCTCGCTTTTTTTGGACGCTATGATTCCCTGGCTATCACCCCAAAATCTTGATTTCCCCCCTGTTGAATACGCCATGGACGAGCCCAATGGATTATTGGCGGCCGGTGGCGATCTCAATCCCGACCGAATTCTGGCCGCTTATCGCCAGGGCATTTTTCCCTGGTTTAACCCCGGTGATCCCATCCTGTGGTGGAGCCCTAACCCGCGCACCGTCATATTTCCAGAGACCCACCATGTCTCAAAAAGTTTGCGTAAAACCCTGCGAAAAGGCGTCTACCGCGTAACCTTTGACCGCGCGTTTGTACAAGTGATGCAAGGCTGCGCCGCGCCGCGCAACTACGCCAATGGCACCTGGATTAGTGAAGCTATTATCGCCAGCTACACTGAATTACACCGACGCGGATTCTGCCACTCGGTAGAGGTTTGGCTGGGTGACGAGCTGGTGGGAGGACTCTACGGTCTGGCCCTTGGCAAGGTATTTTTTGGTGAGTCCATGTTCAGTCGAGCCGACAATGCCTCCAAGGTTGGATTCACTTATTTGGTTCGCACGCTGCGCGACTGGGGTTTTCAATTGATTGATTGCCAGGTTGCTAACGAGCACCTGTTCAGTTTGGGAGCTAAGGAAATTCCCCGTGAAGATTTTCAGGAATTGCTGTTAAACTTTACCAATCTAGCGAGTAATTACCCACAAACCTGGTCCAATATTGCACTCGCCCCTTGGGATTAATTCCTCACAGTTGACCGGCCTAGCCGTGTTGAGGTTGTCATGTCGGATTTGTCCACACTAAAGTTGTTTGCCACACAGCCCCATCCGTGCAGCTATCTGGATAACCAGGAAGCAACCACGCTGTTCGTGGACCCGGAAGCTAAAATCGACATTCAGCTTTATACCCAGCTTTCACAATTGGGCTTTCGCCGCAGTGGCGCCCATCTTTACAGACCTCAATGCCTCAGGTGTCAGGCGTGCGTTTCCTGCCGCATTCCCGTTAACCTGTTTAAGCCCAATCGCAACCAAAAACGCTGCTGGCAAAGAAACCAGGACATCAGCCTGCATTTGGTGCCCAGTATCAAAACAGCGGAGCACTACCTGCTCTATGCCAAATATATCGAAGAGCGCCATCCGGACGGTGACATGTACCCTCCCTCGGAAGATCAATACAACGCGTTTCTGACTAGCGAGTGGAACCTAACCCAATATATTGAGTTTCGCGCTCAGGGGCGCTTGATTGGCGTTTCAGTATGCGATCAACTGGGCGACGGACTCTCGGCGGTCTACACCTTTTACGACCCAGCTGAAGAGCAGCGCAGTCCCGGTAAGTTCGCTATTTTGGCCCAAATCGAAAAAGCCAAGCATTTGGGGCTCGACTATCTCTACCTGGGCTACTGGATAAAAGAATGTGAAAAAATGAGCTACAAAATCCAGTATCGTCCGCTGGATTTGTTAGTAAACCGGCGCTGGATGCGCCTGAACTAACCTGGATTTGTCCCGCTTGTGAAAAAAATCGCTCGATTTGGACTAAGTTCCTCTGTTTCCAGTGTTTTTGACTAGAGATTCCCCTTGGCGAGCCTGGTTAATTAAGGCACAATTCGCACCTATTTTTTAGCCCCCGGGTTTTCCGCCCGGTGCTCTGGCCCAAATAGCACTTTTATTGGCGCTCAGGCGCATTTGTAACCCCCGAGGAAACAGCCGCATGGCGAAAGACGATTGCATTGAATTTGATGGCGAAGTAGTAGATACCCTGCCCAATACCACCTTCCGTGTAAAACTGGAAAACGGCCACGTAGTTACCGCCCATATATCTGGCAAGATGCGTAAAAACTATATCCGCATCCTCACCGGTGACAAGGTTAAGGTTGAAATGACCCCCTATGACCTGACCAAAGGTCGCATTACCTACCGCGCACGCTAATTAGGTCTTCAGAATCCAACAAAAAAGCCGCATTTAGCGGCTTTTTTGTTTTTTACATTCGCGCGGTGCAAACCTAGGCCGGTTGTGCCGCCTGCTTGGCTTTAATTTCGATATCCAGTTTATCCTCCAGCGGGTCGAGATCCACCTCAAAGACGCCGCCACCACTAGCCAAAGCACCAAACAGAATTTCCTCCGCCAGCGGCTTTTTGAGCTTCTCCTGAATCAGTCGCGACATGGGACGAGCACCCATTTTTACGTCGTAGCCATGGATCGCGAGCCATTCACGCGCAGCATCTGAGATCTCCAGCGTGACGTGCTTGTCGTCCAATTGGGTTTGCAGCTCCATAAGGAATTTGTCGACCACGGTTTTGATGGTCTCCAGAGTGAGCGAACCAAACTGGACAATGGCATCCAGGCGATTGCGGAACTCGGGGGTGAACATTTTCTTAATAGCTTCCATGCCATCAGAGGTATGGTCCTGATGAGTAAAGCCAATAGAGGCCCTGCTCATGACCT
>CBINKF010000248.1:0-5359 GCA_966251115.1 uncultured Cellvibrio sp. | reverse complement strand
CCAACCTTTGATTCTGCCCGAGGCCGCGCTTAAAACTGCAACCCTCGCCCAGGCAATTCAAAAGCATTTGAATAATGCCTATTTAGCCTGTGTGCGCGACTTCAGTTTGGTCGAGCGCAGCGACCAGGGCCCCAAGCAAGCCCTGGCGATCGAGCGGGCCTTGACTGGACTGGGCTTACAGCTGCTGCGCAACTTCCAACTTTACGTGCCAGTATCCGGCCAGGTTTGGGCAGAGATTCACGCCCTCTACCAACTGGCGTGCGAACTTAAGGTTGAACAACTTGCGGTTGATGAGCCGCTTCCGCATCACCATCTATTACACAGCGTCCAGGCTGTTTACCTGCGCCTGGTATTGTTCGCCAGTGCACGCACCAATCAACTGCGCCAGGATGAGCTGCTCCAATGCTATAACGCACTCGAGACGCTAGCCCCTCAGGCAGAGCTGGTGCCATTTAATCCCAAAGGCCAGGAAAACCTGTATTTAATTTTGGGCGACAGCAATCGCCCACCGCTCTACAAGTCGCGCCTGGAGACATCGCCCGAAACCAGCCGTCGCCAGCAAATTCTGGAGCTTCGAACCACTAACCTGATTGCCCAGTTGCAAAATCTGCAAAATACCAATCCGGGGGATCTCGACGAAGGTGCCGCGCGCCCCTTGCTGAGCCCGGCGATGCTCAAGCATCTCATTCAAGCCTGGAGCCACCTCTCATTGCGCAGTTTTGAGCGCCAAGAGGTCAATGCCGATATAGAGGTGACTGTTGGCTTAACCAATATTCACTTTCATGTGGCCCAAGAAACCCCCTTCAGCATATTTTTACGCCAGTCCAGCACCACTGATACCAATGAAACCGGCTCCATCTTCAAAAAGCGTGGCGTCCAACTCAAGCCCACCAGCGCCCAGGAGGCCGAGGATGATCCCTGGGGTGACGCCTTCGATATCAGTGGCACTGCGCTTGAAGGCGCGGAGCGCTCTACCAAAAATATCGAAAAGGCACTGCTCGCCAAAGAACGCGCAAACTACAGCGGCCAACACCCCGTTTTTAAAGTGCCGCTGTTTGACCGCAGCCCGGGCGGGTTTGGTTTGGAGTGGCGCGATCAGATTCCCGCGCAGCTTAAGGCCGGGGAGTTGGTGGGCTTGCGCGAGTACGGTCGCAGCAAGTGGTCTATAGGTGTGGTCCGCTGGGTGCACCAGATCAAAGGCGGAACCCAGATGGGCGTACAGGTTCTCGCCCCCCAGGCACTCCCCGTAGCCCTGGCGGTGGTGCAAAAGACTGGCGGCTTCTCGGAATATTTACGCGGTTTGCAGATACCAGAACTGCGCGCCATCAACCAGCCCGCCAGCTTGATTACCAACGCCATTACCTTCCACGAATTTTCAAAAATTCGGCTGTACCAACAATCGCAGGCCGGCGACCACCGCGATGATCAGAGCCTGCAGCTCACGCAACGCATTTTTGCGACCGGCTCCTTTAGCCAGTTTGGCTTCCGCGTACTGGTGAGCACCAAGGCCGAAACTCCCCCAGCCAAGGACGATTTCGATTCGATCTGGAATAGTTGATTAGCAATTGAGCGAAAAGGCGGAAGCAGTTCACAAAAGCCGGTACTGGATCGCAGAAATCGCGCTTGCGGTTGAGCAAATGCCTGGTTTTAGTAAGATACCCTAAACAATCCGGGGAGCACCTTGGCCGCTACAGTGCAAGTAATTGGTGACACAAGGTAATTTGAACCATCCCACCGGTTCAAACTGTCATCCCAATTTACAAAAAATGAATGGATATCGACGCTGAGGCAATCTGTAACCGGTAAAAACCAGCTATAGTCTAAGCAGATTTAAGCTCATTCGCGCCCAGGCGCAAATAGCGATGTACCTAACCGATTCTTTGATCAACACAAAAAACCACCAGAGGCGGAAGCCGCGCAATACCCGAAAGACGCGCAGACCTGAATACCGGGTGCGCGCAGGATGCGAGCCTGGTTAAGAATTATTTTATGAGTCAAAGCGATACCATACGATTACTAATACTCAACAACAGCCGCTCTGAAGCCGAGCGGCTGATCAGTATGCTCCACGCCTCAGGCCACCCCTGCCGCGCCCAGCACGTTGAGTCGGAAGAAACCCTGGTGAAGCTGCTGCAGGAGCAAAGCTGGGATCTGCTCATCGCCAACGATCACACCACCAATCTCGCCCCACAAGCCGCCATCAAACAAATTCGCCGCTTGAATAAAGACGTACCGGTTATCCTGCTGCAGGAGGACGATGAAGATCCGGGAGCCATTATTGAAGGCATGCGCAGCGGCGCTGCCGATGTTGTGGAGTTGGACGATGACCAACACTTGTTGCTGGTAATCGATCGCGAACTGAGTAACCGTGAAAACCGCCAGGCGCGTCGCACTGCCGATCGCCGCTTCCGCGAGGCCGAGCGCCGCAGCCAGCAACTGCTCGACAGCTCGCGCGATGCCATCGCCTATGTGCAGGACGGGCTATACCTCTACGCCAACGAATCCTTTGCCGAGCTTTTTGGTTACAGCGACCGCGACGACATAGAAGCCATGCCAATTATGGATATGGTGAGCGACAAGGATCAAAGCAAGCTTAAAAACTTCCTCAAAGATTTTACCTTTAAGGGTGATGAAGCCGAGTCCAGCAATCTGTCCTTTATGGGTGTCACCCAGGAGGGGGATGAAAAGCCAATCAAGCTCGAAGTCTCTCTGGTGACCTATGATGAGGAACCCTGTATTCAATTCCTGGCGCGGGCCACCCATGTCGAGCAGTCAGCTACCAACGAGGCCCTGGAGGCCCAGCTCAAACAAATCAAGTGGCAGGACCTGGTAACCGGGCTGTACAACCGCCAGTACCTGATCAACCAGCTGGACCACATAATCGATACCGTTGATGAAAAGCAGCACTATTGTCTGCTGTACATCGACCTCGGTGACTTTAACGAGCAGGTTAAGCAAACCTTCGGCGAAACGGGGGCCGACTTGGCCCTGGGCGATGTGGCAGCCTTGCTGCGCGCTAAGGCCAATACCTCAGACCTGATTGCCCGTTTGGGCGATGCCACCTTTGCTCTGTTGGTATCCAACATTAAAGCCGACGCAGCTATTAATCGCGCCAATCAGCTCAGTCGCGAAGTTCAGGATCACATTATCGAGATAGACCACAAGACGTTGCAGATTAATGGCAGCATAGGTATTTCGTTAATCAACGAAAACACCACCAATACCAATACGGTAATTGAACAGGCGCGCAGCGCCATGGAAAAAGCGCGAACCCAGAACGTCAAAGCTGCACTCTTTGAACCCGACCTGCCCAAGCAGGAGCAAAAACTGGACGCCGCCGCCGCCGTACAACAGGCGCTGGATAACGACCGCTTCCGCCTGCTGTTCCAACCCATTATCAGCCTGCGCGGCTCCGACGAAGAGTATTACGAAGTTTATTTGCGCATGGTGGATGATCAGGGCGAGGAGATTTCACCGCGCCAGTTCCTCGATGCCGCTGCCTCTATTGGCGCTAACACCAAAATCGATCGCTGGGTAATACTTGAGTCAATCAAAATGTTGTCCGAGCATCGCAGCAAGGGCAACAAGACCAAACTTATCGTCAACATCAGCCACTACTCGCTGTGCGATGAATCGCTGCTGCCCGGGTTAGGGGTGGCCTTTAAAGCGGCCAAACTGCCCACTGACTCGATTATCTTCCAGGCCCAGGAAATAGACGTCACCACCCACTTGAATGCGGCCAAGGCGTTTTCAGATGGCCTGACCAAAATCAAGTCGGGTTTTTCCATCAGCAATTTTGGCTGCTCGCTCAACCCCTTCAACACCCTTAAGCATGTGCCCGCAATGATGATCAAAATTGACGGCTCCTTTACCAGCGATATCCAGAACAACAGCGAGAGCCCGGAGACCTTAATTAATTTAATCGAGCAATTACACAGCGAAAACAAAATTACTCTGGTGCCTTTTGTGGAAAACGCCAGCGTTCTCTCAACCCTGTGGCAAGCCGGGGCTCACTATATCCAGGGTCACTATTTGCAGGAACCAACGCGCAATATGAGTTACGACTTCAGCATGGAGTCCTGACCCTGGCAAAAAAGCCACACCCCCAACTAAAAGGGCGACTAGAAAATTAAAAGGGCGACCCAAAAGTCGCCCTTTTAATTTTTTGCAAATCACCAACTGGCAATTAGAGTAATTTATCGCGCTCGCGAAAGCCGAGTAGATAGAGAATTGCATCCAGGCCGAGATTGGAAATTGCATGTTGCGCCGAGGCTTTAACCAGGGGCTTAGCGCGGAAGGCCACACCCAAACCGGCAACACTCAACATCGGCAGGTCGTTGGCACCATCGCCCACGGCGATAACCTGCTCCAACTGAATACCTTCTTTTTCGGCCAGCATGGCGAGCAGCTCAGCCTTGCGCTGGCCATCGACCACTACGCCTTTGACCTCGCCAGTCACCTTGCCATCAACTATGTCCAGCTCGTTGGCGTAGACATAATCTATTCCCAACTTGCCCTGTAGATAACGGCCAAAATAATTAAAACCACCGGACAGAATCGCGGTTTTGTAGCCGAGTTTTTTCAGGCTGCTAATCAGCTTTTCCGCACCTTCCGTCAAGCGCAACTGCGCGGCAATTCCAGCCAGTACAGATTCATCCAGGCCTTTGAGCAGCGCCATACGGCGCGCAAAGCTCTGTTTGAAATCCAGTTCGCCGCGCATGGCTGCTTCGGTAATTTCCGCGACCTGCTCACCCACACCGGCAGCCTTGGCCAACTCATCGATAACTTCCGCCTCAATCAGGGTTGAATCCATATCGAAACAAACCAGGCGGCGATTGCGGCGATACACAGTGTCGCGCTGGAAGGCGACATCGATATTCATACGCGCCGACAACTCCATAAAATCGGCTCGGAGCGCGGCAAAATCAGCGGGGGTTCCACGCACTGAAAACTCCACGCAGGCGCTGGTGTTGGCACTTTCGGGTGACGCCAGGCACGCCAGTGAAAGACGACCAGAGAGGCGGTTAATAGTGTCAATATTGAGCCCATGGCGAGTGGTGATAGCAGTGAGTTCAGCGATTTGCTCGGCATTAATCTCGCGCGCCAGCAAGGTCACTATGTGGCGGGTTTTGCCCTGATGTTCCACCCATTGAGTGTAACTGTCGGTGCTCACGGCCTGGAAACTCACCTGGATATCCAACTTATCACAGGCTGAGCGAATATCCTGCTGCAGCGAGGCTTTGATCTGATCCGCCACATCCAGAGCGACCAACATACCCAACGCCAAGGTATCGTGAATAACCGCCTGGCCTATATCCAACACCCGTGCGCCGTATTGCGCCAGCACCTGGGTTATTGC
>CBINKF010000247.1:0-5370 GCA_966251115.1 uncultured Cellvibrio sp. | reverse complement strand
GGCAAAAATTTGTTGGCGCGGGCCGCGCCCACCGCCAGACAATAAGCGCCAATATCAGCCGACTTGCCCTGCTGGTGATAGCGCTGCCAATAGTGATAAAAGCTCAGCGGCCCATGGGGTACACCTATGGCGCCGAAGGGGTGGATATAGCGGCTGCCCTCGTGGCCCCAGTTAATAAATTCTATGCCCAATTTAAACGTGCCATTGGTGCGGCGCAGGAATTCCTGCTCGTCAAAACCCAAGAGCGCATTAAAGGCTTTAATCGTAGGTATAGTCGCCTCGCCAACGCCGACTGTACCTATTTCTTCCGATTCCACCAGGGTGATAGTTGTACCGGTTGCCGCCAGCGCCTTGGCCAGCGCCGCTGCGGCCATCCAGCCGGCAGTGCCGCCGCCAGCGATAACCAGGTGTTGCAGGCGCACAGATCTTGGCTCAGCGTCAATCATAGTTTCAACTCAAGCTCAGGGGACAAAGCGTTTTATAACACAGAAAAAAAATAAAACGCACTGCAGCTGCAGTGCGTTTTATTGCGCACCTAATTAAAACTTGGCGCGCAGGCTCAGCGCATAGCGGCGGTCAGTGATGAAATTAAATTCATCAGTTTTGTCGCCAGCTTGATTGAGCTGAGTCTGATTGCGGGTGATGGTGTTGAGCAAGTTGCTCGCCTCCAGGCCCACCTGCACATTGTCGTTGATCGAGTAATATATTGAGCCGTCCAGATAACCGGTATCCTGTGTGTAAATGGGGGCAAATTCATTGCTGTCGCGACGACTGATCAAATAGCCAGAGCGCCAGTTATAGGCCAGACGCGCAGAGATGCCAGCATATTCATACATTCCCACAAGATTGTAGGAATTTTTTGAGTAGGAGGGCAGTGGCAGATCGGTAAAGTTACGGAAGCTGTTGCGGCCGCCGTTATCCACCTCGCCGCCATTGGGGTCGAGAATCGCACCGCCCTCACCTATGGCCTCTTTATCGTTCAGGTCTTTTTGATCGATATAGGTGTAGTTCATCTGCACACCCAAACCGCTCCAGGCACCCGGCAGCATGTCGAAGAACTGCGAGTAGGAGAGCTCTATACCCTGAATGCTGCCTGAGCCTGAGTTGTTGGGGCCGCTAAAGGACACAGTGCGCGTCTGACCGTTGTTGGTGACAGATTCAGTGAAGAAGCGATCGCGGAACAGGTTGTCGATATTTTTGTGGAACAGGCTAGTGGTGAGCGAGCCAGCTTTGCTGAAGTACCACTCCACACTTAAATCCAAATTGGTGGATTCTTCCGGGCGCAGATTGGGGTTGCGCGAGGTGCCCACTACATTAACCGCCGACACACCAATCGCCGGGTTGGTATCAGATTCCGGCTGTGAAGGATCCTGCAGGGTTTTGACGATATCCAGCGACATCACCTTGTTGTTTCGCGCGTCCACCAGAGTGGGGAAGTAAAGTCCTTTAGAGTAGCCAAAGCGGGCAATCAAATCCTCTTTAAGTTCAGCCGCCAGGTTAAAGCTCGGCAGTACGCTGGTGTACTCCTTGGCTTTTACTGTGCTCTGCTCACCAAAACCGCCATCGGCAAAATCAAAAATACCTGGGCTGGCCGCTTCATACCACTCGGGGTTTGTGTTGACGGTCAAGCTTGGGTACATGGCAAAGCCGGTGGAGGCCAGCTGATAGCTCACAGTGCGCAAACCCAGATTACCTTTAAGTGGCACACTCAGTTCATCAAAGGCGAAATCAGCGCGCACAAAAAATTCTTTTCGCTGCTCCACCACAGAGCTTACCTGGTGCGGCGCATAGGGGCTGTCCTCAGCGATACGATTAGGTTTATCGCGCTGCGATTGGATACAACCCTCCTGCTGCAAACAGGTGTAGCCGCCATCTTGCAGGGTGCGAATAAAATCAGGCAGATCTTGCACCAGCGACATTTTGGGGAAATAAAAAGTATTTTGTCCCTGCAATTGGCTGGAAGACTCAAAGAAATTATCGAAAGTCACCTGCTCCAAAAACTGGTTGGTGTTGTGGAAGTTGGCGATGGATTCCATCCATTGCGCTTCAGGCACACCATCGGGCAGGGTAGCCATGGGCGCTGTGTGCGACCAAGGGTCCTGATAGGTCTGCTTGCTGGTATCGGCACAACCCCACCAGCCGCAAGCTACCGCACCCCAGTTGGAGTATTCGGTATCGCGCACGGTAAGATTTTTTTCCGAGTAGTAGCCGCCGGCACTCACCGAAGTGATCCAGCTGTCCTCAATTTCATACTTGGCTTTGGCCTGATAACTGGTGGCATTAGCGTCGTTGTCGTTGTTCTGCTCCATCACCGAGCGGATGATGTAGTTGTTGGAGTAAATACCTGTGTCCGGGTTGCTCAACAGCGGGTCAGTGTATTCAATTTTGGGTAGATCGCCGCTCAGGTCTAAATACATATCCGAGGCCATGGAGCGATCATTAACGCCGTAGTTTTGCACTGACATACGCGAGTTAACATTTTGCACATCCAAATCCAGCGTCAGCTTATCGCTGGGGCGAATGGTGAAATGCAAACTGGTATCGCCAACACTGTTAGTGGTGCTGTTCCAGCGTGAAGACAACAGCAGTGGATTATTGATGGTAGAGCCGCTGACAAAAAAGCCGTTGTTATCAAATACCGCATCATCGGCGCCGGCATCCAAGTTAGTGGTGGTCATTGCCCCCAGCACAAAGCCCTGTTCCTGCTGGCCAATCACGTGTTCGCGATAAATCAGCGAGGCATTGGAGCGAATGTGTTCCAGGGTAATTTCCACGCTATCGTTAGGCGCTTTCCACTGCAGCGATACGGCATAGCCTTCGCGATCGCGGTCGTTTTCGGCAGTGGCGACAGAGGCCTGACCAGGCATATAAAGCACAGTGCCAGATTCCTGACCAGTCAGCGGGCCGCCGTCCACGCCATCAACATCGCCGCGCGAATAGAAGTTAGCTACCCCAATACGATCGCCGCGAGTTTTTAATTGCGAATTGGAGGCACTGAGCAAAAAGCCAAATTCACCTAGGTCACCCTCAAAACGATTGCTGTAAAGGCCGGAAAAACTCGGCGTCACTTCCTCGCGGAAATCGCCATAGTTGGCTTTAACACTAAAGGCCGCCATCTGCCCCGGGGCGTCAAAGGGTTTGCGCGTTTTGAGGTTTACCGTACCAGCAATACCACCGGCGATACGATCGGCGGTTTGGTTTTTGACTACTTCGACAGCACCCAGCAACTCGGGTGAAATATCCTCATAGTTCAAGCCACCGTAAGGGTTGGCACTAAAGGAATCGCGACCGTTAATTTCACTGCGTACGCGATCGAGGCCGCGCACCAAAACCCCGGTACCTTCATCAGCAAAATGGTTGGGGTCATCGGACGAGGCAAAGTGATCTATGGTTACCCCAGGCACCCGCTGCAACGCCTCAGTAACCGATTTATCCGGCAGCGCACCCATATCGCTTGCTGTAATAGCGTCAATAACCGTATCGGCATTGCGCTTTAATTCCTGCGCGCTTTGGATGCTCGAACGCATGCCCGTAACAATAACCTCTTCCATGTTCTGATTGGCAGCATCTGATTGCGCCAATACCGGCGCCCCCAAAGCCAAAATTGATAAAGCCAAGAGCGATTTTTTAAATGTTTTAGCTGTCGTTGGTGACGAGCCCGGTTTTCTCCCGTTCATAATTAACCCCTATGTTGTGTTGTCGTTTTTTGCTGCTTTATGAGTCGAACTTTTAGGTATAGCGAACTACAAAAATTGCCACGGCGAGCCGCGTGCAGACATTGCCCCAGCCAAGGGTGAATTACCTACCCGTTGGTTTGGGCCAAATTTTTTAGCCGTTAAGGCGCCTTTTGTGGAGCAAATGTGGCGCTGGCATCGGGTGAAAGAGATTTGAGCGAATTTGCTAGCATGTGCTCAAACCCAAAGCCTTCGCACCCAAATACTGCTGGCGATAATGGCTGGGTGTAACACCGACGGACTTTTTAAACGCCTGATTAAATACCGACTTACTGCTGTAACCCGAGAGCTTCATAATTTCGTTGATGGATAAATCGCGCAGCTCGCTGTCAGCGAGTTTTTGTTTGGCCTCCGCCAGGCGATAGGAGCCGATAAATTCAAAGAAATTCATGTTCAGCTGACTGTTGATGGTGCTCGACAACAGCTTGGGCGACAAATCCAATTTGGTCGCCAGGCGCTCCACGGTAATGTGCGGCTCCAGATAGGGTTTGCGCGTCTGCATAAATTGTTGCAGGCGCTCGATCAATTGCTGCTGCGGTGCCAGAGGCTCGGCGGTGTCGGCCATGGTGTGCTCCAGGCGAATTTCGACAAAGCCCTCCGAGCTCTTCAGCAGGTAAACTACCAGCACACTCATATACAAAAATTGCAGATGGCTTTCGACCTCGCCCCAAAACGTGGGGCTGAGCAAATGCGCCACGCGGGTGTCAATTAACATCGCCAGCGTCCAGAGATTCAGTGCAACAAAGCCCACCAGCAACAAACGCAACCACAGCAAATCCACCTTGCCCAGTGCTTCCGGCGTTGTTTTTAAATGCGCGACATACTGCTGCAATTTAAAAACACACAGCAGGCTGTAACTTAATAAACTCAGGCGCTCGGTCCAGATCAGGCTCTCGAACCAGGGGTTGGCGGTTACCAGCGACCAATCATTCAAATAGGCCAGCTTTTGGGTATCGGGCAAGCTGAAATAAATGGCGTAGATATAAAAGGGATAAGCCAATGCAGGCAGTAAATGCAGTAAATCCCAGGGTTTCATGTGCATGTCGCGCGCAATTTCGGCGCGTGTGAACCAGTAGAGCAGTGGCCCCTGCAAAAAGAACACAAAGCCGAGCAAATAAAAGCAGTTGGGTGAAACGGATAGCAGCAGGCCCTTTACGCCCAGATTCCAATAGGCAAGCGTATCGAAGGCGCGCAGGCCGCCGAGCAGGAAAAATACCGCCAGAAAAATCCAGTAGCGACGCTTAATACGCCCCTGTTGCCGGCGCATAAGCAGCAGCACTGAAAGTACCAATGAAAGAAACCCACCGATTAACAGTGAGATGTCATTGAGATTAAATAAGGTTAACTCAGCCATTTTGCTTTTAGGCTCCATAGCAAGGAACCACAGCCCCAACAGGGCGATACCCGATACCAACCCAGTGCGCAGGAGCAAACCTGTGCCCAAGACCAAACCTGTGCCAAGAGACCAACAGGGGGTAAAGCTCTGAAGCGCGGCCGCTCTTGTCCTCAGTAACAGCTGCTGTAGTTCCAATTTCATTATTGTTGTCTGGCGCAGAATCCAGGGTTTCTGGCCCATCTCGGACCAAAGTACACCCCGCTGGACAACGTTGTCAACTGAAGCCGAAAAATGCACCTT
>CBINKF010000246.1:0-5383 GCA_966251115.1 uncultured Cellvibrio sp. | reverse complement strand
GTGGATTTCGCGCACTAGTCGCTCCAATTCAAGTTGGCGCGGGTCTTTTTCTAATACAGGTTCTGATACGGGTTCTGATACAGGTTCTGGCGCGGGCTCTGGTTCAAGTGCAGTTGCTGGTGTGGATTCGGCGGTGTGAATCGGCTCGGGTATCGAATGGGATTTGTCATCCCCAGACAAGCTTATAGCCGAGGTCTCGGATATTTCCGGTAAATCCAGCTCGTAGCTTTGCTCAGTGCCACCAGGTGCATCACTGGGCCCAGGTTTTCCACTTGGTGTAGATGTTTCACCGGGTCCAGACGCGTAGACCGTCTCAGTTGTTTGCGGTGTTTCTGCTGGGGTTTCAGCGGCGTCGCTGTTTTGTTGTTCTTCCCAGGCGATATGGGCCGCTGCCTGTAATGCCTGTTGATAGGCTTGAAACAATTGCTGGAATTCGTCCGGCTTTTCGTCCGGGCGCGTCTGCTTTAACAAGCGCGCATAGGCGCGCTTAACGGCTTTGGTGTCGCCGGTGGGGTCGAGTTGCAGTCGCACCCAGCAGTTCATTAAAACCACTCCTCGGTATCCAGCTGCGCCAGCAGGGTTTCGAGTTGTGCGGCGGCTTTTTTAATTTCGGTGGGGTTTTGTCGCTCCAGAATCTGGTCGAACTCCGCGAGAATTTTGGCGATATGTTCGCGCTTGTCGCCCAGGCTGGACTCGTACAAGCGCTCGCCGCGGGCCAGGAGTGCGCGATTGGCCTCTTGCTCGCGCGGGTGGAATTTAAGTGCAGCGAGCTTCTGGCGGGATTTTTCAATTTCCTCGGCGCTTAGTGCTCCGGGGGCGTGTTCAATTACCTTGTTAAACGTGTGACCGCTACTCACCACCGTCACGTCCACCTCCAGCAGACCGTTCATGTCATAGCTGTAGCGCACATCCACCGCCTGGGAGCCAGCCGGCCCTTTGGGGACAGGTACACTGATTTTGCCCAGAAACACATTTTTATCCACCAGGCGGTTTTCTCCCTGGTAGACACCGATGCTCACTTGCGTCTGGTTATCGTGGGCGGTGACCAGGCGGCGGGTAATGCTGATGGGCACTACGCTGTTGCGCTCGATAATCGGCAAAAAGTAGCCGCCCTGGTCGCTGGATTCGTTAACGACATCGGTGCCCAGGGTATAGGGGCAGACGTCGGTTAGCACCAGGTCATCCAGCGCTGCGTCTTTAGCTTTTAGGCCCGCCTGAATGGCGGCGCCCATGGCGATGGCACAGTCAGGGTCGAGGTGGCAGGCGGGCAGGCGGCCAAACATACGGCCCACCATGGCGCGGAATAGCCCCAGACGGGTGGCGCCGCCCACCAGCACTACCTCGTCCATATTTTGCGGTGCCATGCCAGCGTCATTCAGTGCGCGCTCTATGGGGCGTTTGGCGCGCAATAACAGGGGCGTGACTACCTTGGTGAACCAATCATCGCTGAGGGCGAATTCCAGGCTTTTGCCGGCCAGTTGCAATTGCAGTTGCTGCTCGTTTTTACTGCCGATGCGGCGTTTGGCGGTTTCCATTTGCATCAGCAATTGGTTGAGTTCCTGCGCCGAGAGCTGGGCGCGGCTGAGTTGCTGCTGTTCCAGCAGGGCGTCGGCCATGGCATCGACAAAATCTTCACCGCCAAGGAAGTTGTCGCCAGCGCTGGCGTGAACTTCCATCACCCCTTCAAAAAACTCCAGTATGGATACGTCGAAGGTGCCGCCACCCATATCCAGGATCAGGAAGGTACCCTCCTGTTTTTCGTGCAGGCCATAGGCGATGGCGGCCGCGGTGGGCTCGTTGATCAACCGCTCCACTTTTAACCCAGCCAGCTCGCCGGCAGTTTTGGTGGCGTGGCGTTGATTGTCGTTAAAATAGGCAGGCACACTGATTACCGCCTCGCTCACCGGTTCACCTAAAAAGGCCTCGGCATCTTCTTTTAGCGAGCGCAGTACCAGAGCGGAAAGCTCAGTCGCGGTAAACTGGCGTTTGCCCAGCTGGATTTTGTGCTCAGTACCCATCAGGCGCTTGAATACCGCGACAGTTTTGTCGCTGTGGCTGATCAGGCGCTCCTTGGCCACCCGCCCGACGCTGATGTTGCCCGCATCGTCCAAGCCCACCACCGAGGGGGTCAGCAGCTCGCCCAGGCGGTTGGGGATCAGCTTGACGCCCTCGGGGGTCCATATGCCGCAACTGCTGTTGGTGGTGCCTAAATCAATACCTATAATCGCCATTTTTTAATCCTGTGTATAAAACTGCGCCGCGCTCACGCGGGCGATTTAAACGGGTTTAGTCGGCTTTGTCCACGCTCCGGCGGGTTAAATTTAGTGGTTCAAGCTCGGCGATTTTGGCCGATATAAGTAGAATTACCTGAATGTGCGCCTTGAACGCCTAGCCTGGCTGCCTATACTCTGAGCTGTATCCGAACGGACAAAAAACTCAGGGAGGGCAGTGGGCTAAACCTTGTGCACAAATCTTGAGCGACTGAGTTTTTGGTGGGAGATATTGCGTGAATATTATTCTGGGACTGGTAGTGCTGTTTGGTTGTGTGCTGGGCGGCTTTATTATGCATGGCGGCAACCTGATGGCACTGTTCCAGCCGTCGGAGCTATTGATTATTGGCGGTGCGGCCATGGGGGCAATGATCATTGCCAACCCCATGAATATCACCATGGCCATTATCAAGTCCGCCGGCGCGCTGCTTACACCCTCCAAATTTAACAAAGCGTTTTACCTCGAATTACTTACCCTGCTTTACGATATTTTGAACAAAACCCGTCGCGAAGGCCTTATGGCAATTGAGGGCGACATCGAAGAGCCTGAGTCCAGCCCTATTTTTGGCAATGCGCCCGGTATTCTTACAGATCATCACATTATCGAATTTATCTGCGACTACCTGCGTATTATGGTCGCGGGCAATATGGCGCCCCACGAACTGGAGGCGTTAATCGATCAGGAATTGGACGGCCATCATCAAGAGTCATCCCTTGTCCCCAATGCCATTCAAACCGTCGCCGATGGCCTGCCGGGCTTTGGTATTGTGGCTGCGGTGCTGGGGGTGGTTATCACCATGGGTAAAATTGGCGGCCCACCTTCGGAGTTGGGCCACTCAGTAGCCGCAGCACTGGTGGGAACCCTGCTGGGTATTTTAATGGCCTATGGTTTTGTGGCTCCCTTTTCCAGTTATCTGGCGCACAAGGCGCGCGATGAGTCGCGCGCTTACGAGTGCATTAAAGCGGTACTGGTGGCATCCATGAATGGTGTGCCGCCGCAAATTGCCGTTGAGTTTGGTCGCAAGGTTTTATTCCACAGTGTTCGCCCAAGCTTTACCGAGCTGGAAGAACAATACCGCGCGAAAAAATAAGGGCGGTAGTTCATGGAAAAAAATTCCAACCAACCCATCATCGTTATCAAAAAAAAGAAGCACGGTCACGGCCATCACGGCGGCTCCTGGAAGGTGGCACTGGCCGACTTTATGACGGCCATGATGGCGTTCTTTTTGTTGATGTGGCTATTGGGTAGCACCTCGCAAGAGGAGCAAAAAGCTATCTCCGGTTACTTTAATGATCCGGGCAGCAAATACATCGTGGGCGAGGGCGGCGCTAATCTGGGGCTAATTAATCAGGAGGTACCCATTCAGCAAACTGAAGCGGAAAACCCCAATGATACCGAGGCCAATGACAAGGACGCGACACGCGATCAGGATCAGACACTGAGCGAGGACCAGGTTAAAAAAGAAATGGAGCGGCTTGAAAACGAGCAGTTGGAAGAGTTGAAAAAGCAATTGGAAGCCGAAATCAATGCGCTGGATTCGGTCTTCCAGGAAATTAAAGACCAAATCCTTATTGACTTTACCGCCCTGGGGCTGCGTATTCAAATTGTGGATAAAGATCAGCGCCCCATGTTTGACGTGGGCAGCGCCAACCTTAAACCCTATTCCAAAGATGTGCTCCAGGCGCTGGCGCCAATTTTGAATAAGGTGCAAAACAAAATCAGCGTGACTGGCCATACCGATGCCACACCCTATGGCGCCGGTGCCACCTACACCAACTGGGAGCTATCTGCCGACCGCGCCAACTCCGCCAGGCGCGCTTTGCTGGAGGGCGGCTATCCCGAAGCCAAGGTGGCGACGGTGCAGGGGATGGGCTCGGCGGCACCGTTAATTGTCGACAAGCCATTTGAGCCTATCAATCGTCGCATTGCGATTATCGTGCTGAAAAAAGCGGTGGCCGATGCGCTCACCTCGGGGGACGCAGGTATTACCAGCGAAAACCTGTTGAAAATGCCGGGTGCCGCGAATCTGCCTGGCACCAATAGCTCGCCCAGCGGCGCCAAACCCGCGCAGTCTCCTGCGCCCAAGTTTATGTCGCCGACGCAAATAGATGACGCCATAGACACAGAGGATTCCAAATAAGTTTTTATCTCAACGGCAAGTGGCGTGAGTGCCACTTGCCTCAACCTTTATCTAGCCCCTTTTGCCAATACCTTTCGCCAATACCTTTTTACTGCGCCTTTCTTCAATACCGCCCGTGAGTTCCTTCTACCAATAAATTCAGCATAAATTATTGGCGCAAGCCGGTGACATTCGTCATTAACTGACCCTTGTCGTAATTTGGTGCCTGTTAGTTCGCTCAATACAGGAGTAGTCTAGTGCTCCTCGTAAGTCGCGGCACTGCGGTGTTGTTGCCGGTGTAAATGTCGGTGTGGTTGCCGGTGCGGTTGCCGGTTTAGTTACTGGTGTTAGCGTCAACCCGCCAGTTCCCCAATTCCAGGAGCTCTAGCATGTTGTACCAAGTTACCCTTGTTCAATTTTCAAAAATGCTTACCAATCTCAGCGCTATTCTCGACAAAGGTGCTGCCTATGCCGAGAGTAAAAAATTTGATGTGAGTGTATTGCTTAATTCGCGTTTGGCGCCCGATCAATTTAATTTAATTCGCCAGGTGCAAATTGCCTGTGACACCGCCAAACTGGGTGTGGCGCGTCTGACCAATAAAGTGGAGCAGGCGCCCAAGCATGAGGACAATGAAACCACGCTGGAACAGCTGCACGCGCGCATTCGCTCGGTACAGGAGTATTTGTCCAGTTTTAACCCGGCAGATTTTGAGGGTGCATTGGAGCGTAAAATTTATCATCCGCGCTGGGAGGGTAAATATTTAACGGGCGCCGAGTTTGCTTTCCAGCACGCGATTCCCAATATTTATTTTCATGTGACCACCGCCTACGCTATTTTGCGTCACAATGGTGTAGACCTGGGCAAAAAGGATTACCTGGGGGCTATGCCCTACAAGGATTAATTGCCAATAGTGTGTGAAAAAAAGCCGCAATTTTTTGCGGCTTTTTTATATTTCAAACGAGCTGCTAGGCGCTGTGAACATACTCGGACAG
>CBINKF010000245.1:0-5386 GCA_966251115.1 uncultured Cellvibrio sp. | reverse complement strand
TACTACTTTGCCGCCAAGCTCACCGCCAATGTGGACGATATCGACCTCAACCTGGAAGACTTTATCCAGCGGGTTAACTCCGACCTGGTAGGTAAAGTGGTGAATATCGCCAGCCGCACCGCCAAGTTTGTGAGCAAAGCCGGTGGCGAGCTGACCGGCGAGATTGCCGACGCCGCCCTCTGGCAGCAGTTTGTCGATGCAGGTAGCAGCATTGCCGCCCACTATGAAGCGCGCGACTACAGCAAGGCGATGCGCGAGATTATGGCCCTGGCCAATGCCGCCAACGAATACATTGCCACCCAGGAGCCCTGGAAGCTGGCCAAGCAGGAGGGCGCCGAGGCGCAAACCCTGGCGGTGTGCAGCCTGGGCATTAATATGTTCCGCGCTCTGCTCACCTACCTTAAGCCAGTGCTGCCGGCACTGACCTTGGAGGCAGAAGCCTTCCTCGGTGAAACCCTGAGCTGGACCGGCCCGCTGAGTTTCCGCGCGGGCAAAATCAACGAATTCAAACCCCTGCTCACCCGGGTGGAAAAAGACAAGGTAGACGCCATGATCGACGCCAGCAAAGAAGCCCTGGCCACTGCTGCCCCTAAGGCATCCGGACCTTTGGTGGATGACCCAATCGCCGCCGAAATCGAATTTAACGATTTCGCCAAAGTGGACCTGCGCATCGCCCTGATCGCCAATGCCGAGCAGGTGGAAGGCTCCGACAAGCTGCTGCGCCTGACCCTCGACCTGGGCGGCGAAACCCGCAATGTCTTCTCCGGCATTAAAAGCGCCTATGACCCCAAAGACCTGGTGGGCAAGCTGACTGTAGTGGTGGCCAACCTCAAGCCGCGCAAAATGAAGTTCGGTATGAGCGAAGGTATGGTGCTGGCCGCCGGCCCCGGCGATAAAGAGATCTACCTGCTGGAGCCCCACAGCGGCGCCAAGCCGGGCCAGCGGGTGATGTGATTATTTAACCCCCTACCAACCTCCCCCTTCATAAGGGGGAGGAGCTTGCCCACCTCTCGTTCTACATAGGAGAGGTGGCAAATAGGAGAGATGGCAAAGTCAGCTACGAAGGGAAGTCAGTCCCTCCCCCTTTGCAAGGGGGAGGCTAGGACGACTGCAAGGACGCAGGAGGTAGAGCAACGCAGGAGCAGTTGCCGGGGGGGTTAAATCTTAAAAGTCAGGTTAATAGATTGGCGCCTTATACAGCTATTCATAAGGATATGAATAAACAAGCTAAACCTTTATGTCATTTTTGTTGAGAACGGCTCTCGCCTTTCTCATAATACGCACCTTTTCCTATTCAGCCTGGGTAAAACCCCAGTAAAACTAGGGCTTTTAGCCAAAAACCACCGGAAACATGCCATGAGCTTCAGCGAAATCGCCGTGATTCTGCTCAGCACCATACTGGTCAACAACTTTGTGTTGGCGCAGTTTTTGGGGCTATGCCCGTTTATGGGCGTATCCAACAAACTGGAGAGTGCCATAGGCATGGCCGGTGCCACCACTTTTGTGATGACCCTGGCCTCTATCTGCACCTACATAGTTAATGCCTGGGTGCTGGCGCCACTGGGGTTGGAATACCTGCGCACTATCGCCTTTATTCTGGTGATTGCCGCGGTGGTGCAGTTCGTAAAAATGTTTATGGAGAAAACCAGCCCGCTGCTCTATCGCGTATTGGGTGTGTTCCTGCCGCTGATTACCGTTAACTGTGCGGTGCTGGGCGTGGCCCTGCTCAATATTCAAAAACACCACAGCTTTTTTGAATCCACCCTGTTTGGCTTTGGCGGCGCTGTGGGTTTTGCCATGGTGCTGGTGCTTTTTTCCGCCTTGCGCGAGCGCTTGGCGGTTGCCGCTGTGCCTACCCCCTTTAAAGGCGCGGCCATAGGCATGATTACAGCCGGTTTGAGGTCACTGGCCTTTATGGGCTTTAGCGGCCTGGTTAGCCTGCAATAATCTTCACCAGGGATTCCTATGATCGAGTTTATTCTGCAAAACCCCATCACCAGCGCGCTTATCGCCCTCGGCGGTCTGTCGGTGCTGTTTGGTGCCATTTTGGGGTTTGCCGCCGTTAAATTTAAGGTGGAAGGCGACCCCATAGTCGAGCAAATCGATGCCCTGCTGCCACAAACCCAGTGCGGCCAGTGCGGTCACCCCGGCTGCCGCCCCTATGCCCAGGCCATAGCAGCGGGCGAAGCTATTAACAAATGTCCTCCCGGCGGTCAGGCCACCATTAATGCCCTGGCGGACTTGCTGGATGTGGAAGCCCCCAGCCTGGACGCCGAACACGGCGAGCACCTGGACGTTAAGCGCGTGGCGTTTATCCGCGAAGACGAGTGTATCGGCTGCACCAAGTGCATCCAGGCCTGCCCGATGGACGCCATACTCGGCGCGGCCAAGCAGATGCACACGGTAATCGCCGACGAATGCACCGGCTGCGACCTCTGCGTTGAGCCCTGCCCGGTGGATTGTATTGACATGATTCCGGTGGAAACCGATATGACCACCTGGAAATGGGAGCTGCCTGCGACTAACCAGCAACCCAAATTCCAGGTTGTTGCCAATTTGATTGCCAGCGACCTAGGTCGCGGTGAAGCGCTCAGCAAGAGCGACCAGGACACAGGTAAAGCCGCCTAAATGACTAGCCTTATCAAAGTCTGGGAGTTGCCCGGAGGCATACACCCGCCCGAGAACAAAGCCCAATCCATGGCCCTGCCGCTGGGGGACATCGCCCTGCCGCCGCGTTTAGTACTGCCCCTCAATCAGCATATCGGTACCCCAGCCAAAGCCACAGTGCTGCTCGGCGAGCGCGTGCTCAAAGGCCAGATAATCGGTGCCGCTGACGGTACCTTTAGCGCCAATGTGCACGCACCCACCTCAGGCACAGTCATCGCCATTGAAGAGGCCGCCTACCCTCATCCCTCGGGTTTTACCAGCGAAGCGATCATTATCGAACCGGACGGCCAGGATGAGTGGATTGAGCTGGAGCCCTGCGCTAACTATTTAGCGCAGGACCGGTTGCAACTGCTAAATAAAATCCGCGCCGGCGGCGTGGCGGGTTTGGGTGGCGCCGGCTTTCCCACGGCGGTCAAACTCGCGCCCAAGTCTACCCAGGTGATAGACACCCTGATTATCAATGGCGCCGAGTGCGAGCCCTATATCACCGCCGACGATATGTTGATGCAGGTGAAAGCGCGCGAGCTGGTAGAGGGCACGCTGCTGCTCAGCCACATACTGCACCACCCCAAAAGCCTGTTGATCGGCATAGAAGACAACAAGCCAGCGGCGATCAAAGCGGTTAAAGCGGCAGTGGCAGAAGTGCTGCCAGAGCGCCCTGAAGCCGCCCATATCCAAGTGGTCAGCTTCCCCACCAAATACCCATCGGGCGGCGCCAAACAGCTGATCCAGATTCTCACTGGGCGCGAAGTGCCCAGCGGCCACCACTCGGCCGACGCGGGTATCATCTGCGTTAACGTGGGCACTACGGTTGCCGCCTGGCGCGCCGTTCGCTACGGCGAACCGCTGATTTCGCGCATTACCACGGTAGTGGGCCAAAGCCTGGCCAGCCAGCGCAATATCGAAGTGCTTTTGGGCACCCCGATTGAATTTGTGCTGCAGGCCCACGGCTATCAACCACAAAACCCGGCGCGGGTGATTATGGGTGGCCCGATGATGGGCTTTACCCTGCCCGACCTGACGGCACCGGTGATAAAAACCACCAACTGCCTGCTGGCCCCCACGGCCAAAGAGCTGCCGCTGCCAGCACCGGCCCAGGCCTGTATCCGCTGTGGTATCTGCGCCGAAGCCTGCCCCGCC
This sequence comes from uncultured Cellvibrio sp., assembly GCA_966251115.1. Lineage (GTDB taxonomy): Bacteria > Pseudomonadota > Gammaproteobacteria > Pseudomonadales > Cellvibrionaceae > Cellvibrio. Next base: position 1,579 of record CBINKF010000245.1, on the reverse strand, counting down.
AGTCTGCTGCCCCAACAGCTGTTCTGGTACGCCCAGGCCGAGGATTACGATCGCCTGGAAGCGCACAATTTGTTCGATTGCATAGAGTGCGGCGCCTGTTCCTATGTGTGCCCCAGCAGTATCCCGCTGGTGCAGTACTATCGCGCCGCCAAGGGCGCCATTCGCCTGCACGAGATCGAAAAAGAAAAGTCCGACCGCTCGCGTCAGCGTTTCGAATTCCGCCAGGCGCGTATCGCCAAAGAGGAAGCCGAAAAAGAAGCCAAGCGGCACGCGCGCCAACAGGCCGCAGAAGAAGCCAAGAAAAAGCTGGCGGAAAAAGTGATAGCCGCAGGCCATTCTGGCGCTCCGGTCAAACCTGCCTCAGACGTCATAGGCGCGGCCATGGCGCGAGCCCAGGGCGTGCAACAATCGCCGGAAGAGCAAAAAGCCAAGCTGGAGCGAATACTCGCTGCGGCTAAAAACGGCCTGGAGTTCGCGCAAAAGCCCCTGGTCGCCAATGAGCCAGGCGCAGCGGTCAGCGACGAGCAGCTGGAAAAACAAAAAGCGCGCATTAAACAAGCCGAGTTAAAACTGGCCGACGCCGAAAAAAAACTCGCTGAATTTACCGCCGGCGCCGCAACGCCTGCAACCGCCGCGACTGCCCCCGCAGCAGCGCCCGCCGCTGATGACCCGGTGGCCGCCGCCATTGCCCGCGCCCAGGCCAAAATGACCATGTCGCCGGCAGAAAAAGCCAAGGCCAACTACGAGTCGCTGCAGTCGCGTCTGAGTAAAGCCCAGGAAAAAGCCACCGCCGCCAAAGCCGAAGGCGCCAGCACCGCCGACGCCCTGCAGCAGGGTGTGGATAAGCTGCAGCAAAAACTCGCTGAAGCCGAAGCTGAACTTAAAGCGCTGGGGCTGGATGTGCCTGAAGCCGCAGCGGAAACCGCTCCGGCTTCAGCAGAGCAAAGCGCCGCCCAAGCCGCCATCGACAAGGCCAAAGCCAAGGCCGCTGCCTTAGCGGGCATGAGCGAGGAAGAAAAACGCGCAGAGCAGTTGCAATCGCTACAAGCCAGATTGCATAAAGCCCGCGAGCGTTTGGCCAAAGCGGAAGCGGAAAACGATGCAAATATTGACGCCTTCCGCGCTGGCGTTAGCAAGCTGGAAGACAAGTTAAAGGAATTTGAGACGGTATAGTTTTTTAAACTGAAAGTTGAAAAAGGATTTTTTTATAGAGATTTTTTTCGCCTGCTGGCGAGTCACTTTTCTTTGTTTGCCCAAAGAAAAGTAACCAAAAGAAAGGGCACCCCAAATCGTTCGTGTTTCCTGCGCTTCTCGCGCGTCTACGGGTCGTCTTGATGTGACATCCCTGTCCCATCAAGACTAAAACAGGCGTCCTGCCTGTTTTACCCTAACGCGCTGCGATGCTCGGCGAACTCATATGGGGGCCCCATTGGTGCCAAAACGAAATTCAGTTGATTGCAGCTAAGTTTGAGCTGCCCACAAGAGAAACCCAATGGCGTTATTAAATATCACCTCCCCCCACGCTCAGGGCGCTAACCGCACTGGCCGGCTGATGCGCTTAGTGGTTTACGCCACTATT
>CBINKF010000244.1:0-5397 GCA_966251115.1 uncultured Cellvibrio sp. | reverse complement strand
CCGTAGATATCCTCGATAAGCTTAATAAGCGCCTCTGTGGATAAGGCGCTGAGTTTTTTATTAATCGTCATAAATTAGGCATTTCGTTAGCGACGGTGCCAACAAGCAACGTCAAATCATCAACGCTCATTTGATACAGCAGGGGCTTCGTCCAATAAGCACCGGAACTCAGCCAAAATACGATGCGCCAGATGTTCTCGCCCCAAGCTCATTCCTCAATCCAAATAGCGACTTTCCAAATGCGCCTTAAAATGCGCTGCATTCAATGGCTCGCCGGTAGCTTTCTTCATCAGATCATCGGTGGAGTGCAAACTGGCTTGCGACCAGATGTTAGTGCGCAGCCAGTTGAACAATTCACTTAAATCACCCGCGGCAATTTTTTCACTCAGGCCGGCAATGCTGCGCTTGGCCGCGGCAAACTCCTGTGCGGCGTAAATCGCACCCAGCGTGTAGGAGGGGCAATAGCCCAGGGCGCCCATGGGCCAGTGAATATCCTGCATACAACCATCGCGATAATTGCCCTCGGTAGACAGGCCCAGATACTGCTGCATTTTTTGATTCCACAGCTCGGGAATATCATCCACGGCGATTGTACCTTCCACCAAACCGCGCTCGATTTCGTAGCGCAAAATCACATGGGCGGGATAGGTAATTTCATCGGCTTCGACGCGGATAAAGCCGCGCTTCATGCGCGTGTTGTAGGCGTAGATATTGTCCGCACTAAAGGCCGCATCGCCCTCGCGGGCAAAGGCCTTGGCCGCGAGCGGCGCGATCAAACCGCTAAACTCGCGACTGCGCGCCAATTGCATTTCAAAAAATAAACTCTGCGATTCGTGCACGCCCATGGAGCGCGCTTCGCCCACCGGCAAATTAGCCCATTGCAGTGGCAGGTTTTGCTCGTAGCGGGCGTGGCCAGTCTCGTGGATCACGCCCATCAACGCGCTCATAAAATCCGCTGGATTGTAGCGGGTGGTGATGCGCACATCGCTGGGCACACCGCCGCAAAACGGATGGGTGCTCACATCCAGGCGTCCGTGGTCAAAATCAAAACCCAGCAGCTGCATCACCTCCAGACCCAGGGCTTTTTGCTGCGCAATGGGGAAAGGCCCTTGCGGTGGTGTGATGCTACGGGATTTTTGTTTCTCCTCCACCTGCTGAATCAAACCCGGCAGCCACTGGATCACCTCGCCGAATAATGCATCCAGCTTGGCGCTGCTCATCCCCGGCTCGTAGATATCGAGCATGGCGTCATAGCCGCTTAAGCCAGTGGCGGCGGCGCGTATCTGCGCCTCTTCGCGAGTGAGTTCAATCACCTTGGCGAGATTGGTTTTAAAGCCCGACCAGTCGTTGGCTTGGCGCTGGCTGCGCCAGGCGTGTTCACAGGTGGATTTGGCCAGCGACTGCGCCTGCACCAGATCCTCCGGCAACAGATTGGCCTGTTGCCATTTGCGCTTGATGGCGGCGAGGCTGGCGCGCTCGCCATCGGTTAAATTTTCCTGCTCAGCGGCGGCAATCCAGTCGCCCAGCTGCGGCGCCGTGCTGCGCTGGTGAATCAGCACCGACAGCTCCGCCATGGCGGCGGCACGCGCCTCATTGCCACCGCTCGGCATCATCGCCGCCTGATCCCAATCGCAAATGGCAGACAGGTGGTTGAGGTGGGAGATTTTGACAAAGTGCTGCTGCAATTGGCTGTAGGACATAACCGCTCCTGGCGAAAGAAAGCGCCTAGCCTAGCAAGTTTTGGCTAAAGCCCCAAAGCGCTTTTTAGCGGGAGAAGGCGACAGAGGGCAAACCTACACACCATTAAAAATGCCCCTTGGCAGGGGCATTTAGCTAACAACTAACCTGATAACAATCTAACTCGCCACCAGATCTGATTTAGTCCACTTTAAGGGTGGAAAATCCTTTACCAGCTGCTTATCTGCCTCACTTAGCCCTTGCAAGGCTTCCTGCTGGGCAGCTTCAGCTTCGGGGGAGAGTTTTATCTGGACGCTATCGAGGACTTGATTGGCAAGTTTCAAAAAAGGCTCGTGATCAATCCATTCGTCTATTAGCGGCTTAGGGCTTATATCGGTAAATACCCCACTACGACTGATATCACAGTGCACGATAAATAGATACTGCGTAGAAATAGGCGCAACAAAATAACATTTAACCCCCTGCGTCAGGGTATTTGGATTTGGGCACACGTCAAACCGAACCCCCTTGCCAGGTTGCCCATTGATGGGTCTCCAATTAGTTGGTGCAAGATAGCACTGATCAGGCACCTCGTTTAACGAGAAGTCCTTTCCATAGTGCGCTGTCAAAAAATCTGCAATAACAGCTTCACAAACTCGCGGATGATATAAATTTACTCCTTTCATGTTTGTTAAAGGCTTCAAGATTAGCGAGGTCATTTGTATCGAACCAAGATCACCTGTAAACCAGGGGCCGTAAAATGCCCAATTTCTTGTCAGCACAAGTTGACTTCTATACTGAAAGCCATTTTCTTCAAATAAATCCATCCCATATTCATCTGTCAAATCATACTGCCGGGCTGGGTTAATCGCATTCACCTGTACGGAAGGACTATGCTTAGGTACCTGCATGGAAATTCTTACACCATCAAATGCCATAACTTTAACCACCGAGTGATTAAAGTTTGGCCCTTTAGGCGATAAGAACTTCTCTTGAGGAAAAAGTCGCCAAGAACTGTAAAACATCAGAATTTACCTTTTAATTTTTCGTATTGATTAGGCAACCAGGCCTCAACTAAGGTACTTCCAGTTTTTAGAATCTTTGGTCCCATTGCAACAGCGAATGCAATACCTGCTGGCAAGGCCAGACTCGATGCTGACACCCCAAAAGCTGCAGCCACCGCTGCACCACTCAAACCTAAATTTCCGGCAGCGCTTGTAAATGCTGAAGTCTCTTTAACAACATCCGTTCCCACTTTGAGTACGGTATGTTTTTTATCTTGTCTAAATCGATCCAAACTAGCCCGATATCCACCTAGAACCCCAGCACCTATCAATTGACTGGGATGCAACAAATTTCGCTTATGTGTTGAACGTGTAAACTTCAAATCAAGATCACGAGCCAACTGCTCAGCAACAAGCAAATCGGTTGTTATGCCGTTAAAATATGCATGATGATCACTATCTTTAAAAGAAATCTTTTTGTCCTTCAGTATCTTCATTGCCTGAGTTAATACGCCAGAACCACCACCCTCTGATATCCAACTCACTCCTGTGATTTGCTTGGCATTTTCCATCGTTCTCGCCAATAATAAAGCAGACTCATGCAACTCTGGATCAATAGCAGCATTTCGTGCCTGCGTAATATTTCGCAACCCTCCTATTTTATTTCGTCCCGGCGTAAAATGCAGATCAAATCCGTTCAATTTGGTAATATAGCTACCACCACCTATCGGTGCTGAGCCAGCGGCTCTAGCACCATTTATTACAGCGGTCGACAACTCCCTCTCTCGATCCGAAACTGTCACCACCCTTCCTTTTTCCTTCTTTATATTCCCATTGGGCGAAAAGGTAGAACTCCAATCACTTTGACCTGACCTATTTATTTCAAATAACCCGGGAGCACCACCACTCTTTTGCAAATCCATATAATTGGAATCCGCTTCCAGCGCATAAATATAAAACTGGCCTTTTTGGTTTTTGCGGAATGAGGCTTTGCAGCCAGGGAGAATCATAGTGTATTCGCCAAACTGCTCTAATCGACCATTATCATGAACGAATACATTGTTTTTAAATTGGTTGGAACTAAGGGATTGCAGATGGTAGACACAAAGTCGAGCCCAGTGGTTACCTTGTTTGGCTAGACGCTCCATATTGCGATAAACAGGAGCTAACTCGGTTTTAATCGATACCGGAATTCCCGCAGATGCGCCGTGAACCACGATAGGGTTAGAGTTGCTTGTCATTGATGACTCCTTTTCCTTATGACGAATGATCCCCAATCACACTTTTTTGAACCATTAAACTGTGAGTGTCCCGGCTTTTAACAACCCGAACCTATGGGAGGTAAAAATCTTAGCGGAGGAAGACTAAAGTTTTTAGACGATGCTGTAAATTCCATCTTTTTCAAAATGCCAGATCAATAACATTTTGACGCCAAAAAGGCCGATTTCTGTTTGGGTCATTGATTTGTCAGATTTTTATAAGTGCCTAGTAGCAAAAAGCCAGCTTTCGCTGGCTTCTTTTTCAATTCAAAACTTTTGCTTAATTCACCACAGATTTAAACACTTCAAAATAAGTCGGGAAGGTTTTAGCGGTGCACTTGGGGTCGTTGATACGCACGGGCACGCCACCAAAAGTGGCGAGCGAGAAGCACATGGCCATGCGGTGATCATCGTAGGTATCTATGGCGGCATTGGGAATTAATTTTTCTACCGGGGTCACCTTCAACCAGTCTTCGCCCTCTTCCACTATCGCGCCGAGTTTGCGCAACTCGGTGGCCATAGCGGCTATGCGGTCGGTCTCTTTCACACGCCAGCTGGCGATGTTGCTCAAGCGGCAGGGGCCGTCGCAGAAAAGCGCCACTACCGCAAGGGTCATAGCGGCATCGGGGATATGGTTAAAGTCGCGATCAAAGGCCTTAAGGGGCAGGCTGGGCGCCGAGGCCTCAATCCAGTTGTCTCCTTTGGTGATGGTTACGCCTATGGCTTGCAGCGCTTCGGCAAAGGCGACATCGCCTTGAATACTGTTGGCACCCACGCCTTGAACACGCAATGGGCCGCCGCCAAGCGCGCCGGCAGCGAGGAAGTAGGAGGCAGACGACGCATCGCCCTCCACAAACATAGTGCCCGGGCTGGTGTAGCCAGCAGCGGCGGGCACGGTAAAGGCCTCCCAACCGTCACGCTCCACCTTAACTCCAAACTGCGCCATCAGCTTAAGGGTGATTTCAATATAGGGCTTGGAGATCAGCTCGCTTACCAGTTCGATCTGGGTCTCTTTGCCAGTCATGGGTAGTGCCATCAACAATGCAGTGAGGAACTGACTGGAGACATCGCCGCGAATCTGGATTTTACCCTGGGCAGCAATCTGCGCCGGCTTGATCAGCAGCGGCGGGAAGCCCTCTTCGCCCAGGTAGGTGATATCCGCGCCTATCTGGCGCAGCGCATCCACCAAATCGCCAATAGGGCGCTCGTGCATACGCGCCACACCGTGCAGTTTGTAGGTCCCGCCGGAAAGTGCCAGGGCGGCAGTCAGCGGGCGAAACGCCGTGCCAGCATTGCCGAGGAATAAATCAGCCTCTTTGTTGGGGAAGCTACCGCCGGTGCCTTCTACGCGATAGTCATTTTCGCCAATTTTGGTCAGGCCCACACCCAGGGCGGTGAGCGCCTCCAGCATGCGGTCGGTGTCGTCAGATTTGAGCAGGTCGCGGATCTCGGTAGTG
>CBINKF010000243.1:0-5407 GCA_966251115.1 uncultured Cellvibrio sp. | reverse complement strand
AGGCGCGACTGGTTGGCTTTAATGCCGCAGGAATCGATCAGGTAGGAGTGAATAAATTTCCAATCGGGATTGGAGAAACGCTGGGTGTCTTTATTGAGGATAATTTTTGCCAGGTATTGCCCGAGAATGGTCGCGTTGCCCGAACCACCGGCGTGCACTTCCGACAGATCCATAATTTTCAGTTTGGTGTAGTCGCGCAAAAAGCTGGAGCGCTCACCTTTATGGGAGAAGCGGATACGCCCGCTGATGTCTTTATCCAGATCGCCCAACATCACCAATGGCTCAATTAAAAATACCGGGCGCAAGCCGCGGCTGCTCTTAAGGTTAAGGCTGCGTTTAATCCAGCGCAGCGAGCTGCCATCCTGCTCGCGCACCGCTTTTTCTTCGCTGAGGAATTCATTAAGGTAGAAGTTGCGCGCGTTGTACACCAGGCTGGCGACATCCAGCGCAATATTGGAACCACAGCGCCCCAAACCAATTAAACACACCGAGGGGAATTGCTGCTCCTTGCGATTATCCTGCTCGTGCTCATGCTCCAGATGGGGGTAGACGCTGGAGCGCAGCGCATCCAGGTTAAACAGGATTTTACTCAGGTCGCGCTCGGTAAAGTACATATAGCCATCATCCAACTCCAATTCGGAAGGACTAGGCTCTGGCAAACTGGGTGTGGGTGAATCCAGCGTGACCACTTCATCGAGTTCAGGGTCAAGCGTGGAACCGGGAGATTCGAGCTCGGGGGTGGAGCGGGAGCTTTTTCTGGCCATGAGCGCATCCTCTGCTTTCGCGCATTAAAATCAAATTCCCTTTAACGCTAGACAGAGATTGCATGATTTACAAATTCAAGGGATAAAGCCTCAAACTTTGCAAATTTCTTAGCACTAAATTTTTAAGCCAAGCCCACTCCCCCGATCAAAACAGAATAAAAAATTATTCACTAGAGGCGCAGCACCAGCGCCTGATAGGGTGACAGCTGCAGACTTGCGCCAAGTTTCGGGGCAAGCGGGTAATTGTTAAGAATTAGCTCTCGCGCTTGCAGTGCGGCGGGTAACTCGAGGGTTTGTAGCACACTTGAAAAATTGAGCAGAACCAGCCAGTTCTCGCCCCCCAGTTGTCGGCGATAGGCGTAGACATTGGGGTTGTCGGCCAATTCCAGGTGATAGCTGCCATAGACCAACACCGGATTGTGTTTGCGCAACTGCACCAGCTCGCGAAAATAATTTAACGGGCTTTGCGCATCGGCATTTTCAGCCGCCACATTGATGGCGGTAAAATTGGGATTTACCCGCATCCAGGGTTTAGCTTGACTAAATCCTGCATTCACCGCATCCGACCACTGCATGGGGGTCCGGCCATTCTCGCGCGAAAAAAAGCTGAGTTCTTTCATCACTTGCTTTGGGTCCTCGCCGCGCTTTAAGGCTTGACCATACTTGGCCAGGGTTTCCACATCGGTAAATTGCGCCGGATCGCTAAAACCTATATTGGTCATACCCAATTCATCGCCGTAATAGGTGTAGGGTGTACCGCGCAAAGTGAGTATCAGGGTATTGAGCATTTTGCTCGACAGCGCGCGGAACGCGGGTGTGTCATTGCCAAATTTACTGACCATGCGCGGCTGATCATGGTTGGCTAAAAATATCGAGAGCCAGCCTTTTTGACTAAAGGCGCCATCCCAATTGCCAATCACTTTTTTCAAATCCATCAACTTAAAACTGCCCAGGGTGCGCCCCAAGCCAACCACATCAAAGTGATAGGCCATGTTTAATTCCTTGCGCTCGGCATCCACCAGGGAGTGAGCATCGGCAAAGGTGGAACCCACGCCTTCCGATACCGACATCACATGGTATTTGCTAAAAATCTGCTCATACATTTCGCGCAAATAATCGTGCAGGTGCGGCCCCATACCGTAATAGCGGTTGAGATCATTTTTTTCAAAACCCTGGGGGAATTCGGGAAAGCTGGTGTCTTTGGATACGTACTGGAAGGCATCCATGCGGAAACCATCCACGCCCTTATCGGCCCAAAATTTCATAATGGCGTAAACCTCCTGGCGCACCTTGGGGTTCTCCCAATTCAGGTCCGGCTGTTTTTTAGCAAAGATATGCAGGTAATAGGCATTGGTTTTTTCATCGTAGGCCCAGGCGTTACCATCCGCTTCAAACATACTGTAGCGATAAGGGGGTTTGCCTTTTTCCGCCGGCCACCAATGGTAATAATCGCGATAGGGATTGTCGCGCGAACTGCGCGATTGTTTAAACCATTCGTGCTCGTCGCTACTGTGGTTAACCACCAGATCCATCACAAATTTAATGCCGCGCTCATGCAGCCCTTTTAGTAATTCATCAAAGTCTTCCATAGTGCCAAATTCGGGCTGAATGGCCCGATAATCTTTGATGTCGTAGCCATTATCGGCATTGGGCGATGCGTAAATGGGATTGAGCCAGACCGCATCCACGCCCAGGCTTTTGATGTAGTCCAGGCGCTGGATTATGCCGCGCAAATCGCCCACACCGTCGCCGTTTGAATCCTGAAAGCTGCGCGGATAAATTTGATAGATCACCGCCTCTTTCCACCAGGCTTTGCGTAAAGCTTCTGGCATAAGTGCCGCAGTCGTAGGGCTTGTGCTTGAGGCATTTTCTGTGGAGCTATAGGTGTGTGTCGCTGCTACAATCGACTGCTGATGACAAGCACTGATTAACAACCCTATCACCAGGCCCATTGCCCACAGCCATCTGCGCGCTAAAGATTTTCCAACAATATTTTTACTGACACAGATGAGCTTCATAAAATTACCTCTGCAGGGGCTATTCCCCCTGCGCATTGTCGATACAAGGTTAAAACCAATTATGTGTTGCTAGTTTTTGCGAGCGAATGCGCCGATTGGATGGCAAGCATTTGGCTTTGCAGGGCCTGGCTTTGCAAAGGAAAGTTGCGCGCGCAGCGCTCGATAAAATCCTGTATCTCCTGCTCCAGATACAAATCGCCGCGCCCCGGTTGATTAGGGGCCAGCGGCGGAAAGGCGCCATATCCGGCCAGCAGACAGTGCCAGGAAAGCGTTGAAAAATGATTTTGGATTTGCTGGCGCTGGATCTCCTGGCTGAGATCGCCGCAGCGATACCAGACATCAAGCAATTGCAGCAGCGATTGCGGCAGGTCGCGGTTGTTGCGATTGGCTCGCCAGTAATCGCTGTTGTCGCGAGTATTGAGTTTGTAATGCGCGATAATGTAATCGCGCACCCGTTCAAAACGCGCGTGGATTTTGCCGTTGTAGCTATCGCGCTGAGCCGCGCTAAACTGCCCGGCCTCCCAGTCGTCCATAAACATTTCTATGGCGATTTGCACCAGGTGCAGGGCGGTGGCTTCCAGGGGTTCGATAAAACCTTGCGCGAGCCCCAGCGCCACACAATTTTTAGCCCAGTGCTGTGCCACCTGCCCCACGCGCATGGTTAAATGGCGCGCTGGCACATCGGCATCCAATAAATTTAATTCGCGCCGCAACTCGGTTTCGGCAGCATCGGCGCTTTGCATGCGCGCGCTGTAAACATAGCCATTGCCGGTGCGATGGCTGAGCGGAATACGCCAGCGCCAACCATGGCTTTGCGCTTTGGACAAAGTCTCCACCGGCAGCCTTGCATCGGCAGGGGTTGGAATCACTACGGCGGAGTCGTTGAGCAACTGCGTAAAAGGTTCAAACTCTACGCCCAGTGTCTGTTGAATTAAAAAGCCGCTAAAACCGCTGCAATCGATAAACAAATCCCCGGCAATCGGCGCTCGGCCTTCGCACAGCAAATGATTTATTTCGCCCGCCGCGTTCAACTCAGCGGACTGCACGCGCGCTTTAATTCGCTGCACCCCGGCAGCGCAGACGCGCTCGGCTAAAAACTCGCCCAGCAGGCCCGAGTCAAAGTGGTAGCCGTACTCCATGCGAAACGGAAAATGTCCGGGCACCAGCGGTGCTTTGCGCTCTTGCGCCAATTGCCCGTTCACAAAAAATTTATGCGGCTGGGTTTCCACCGCCAAACCGAGTCGGCGTGTGGTGCAGTTCACCAAAAACGCTTTTTCGGTAAAGGTGTCCAATTGGGAAATAAATGGATGGCTGTAGCTATCTATACCGGAGGCGGGGCTCCAGCCCTCAAAGCGAATATTCACTTTATAGGTGGCATGGCAGCGCGGCATCCATTCGCTTTCGGCAATATTTAACTGCTTAAAAAATCGTTTGAGGGTGGGCGTGGAGCCCTCGCCCACGCCTATGGTGCTTATGTCTGGCGCCTCCACCAGGCTGATGGAAAAATCCGGCCAGCGCTGCTGCATCAAATTAGCGGCCATCCAACCGGCGGTGCCGCCACCGAGTATGACTATGCGTTTTAACTCAGCCATTGACTTGGCTCGCACGCCTAGCGCTACCCGGTTCCGCCCCCAGGTAGTGGCGCAAAAACAAATCATGCCCCATAAATGTTTGCAGCGGTTGACGTTTGGCATCGCCAATGCGCTGGAGCATGTCGTGCAATTGCGCGTCGCTGGGCAAGTTGGCGGCCGGGTGATAATCCTCCGGCATTACGCCCTGCCCGAGCATCACCTGCAACCAGGATGAATCGAGAAAAATATCCTGCGGATCATTAAAGATGGTGCCAGTTGCCTTAAACAGGGCGAGTTTTTGCGCGAGCCGCTCAGGCACACTCATGCGCTGTAAGTCCTGCCAAAAATCTGTGTCGCTGCGCTGATTGAGATGGTAGTGAAGAATAATAAAATCGCGCACAGTTTCGTATTCAAGCTGCGCTTCGCGGTTGTACTGGTCGCGCGCATCCGCCTGGATATTGTTGTTGGGGAATAACTTTAACAGGCGCACCAGTGCCGATTGAATCAAGTGAATGCTGGTGGATTCCAAGGGTTCCAAAAAGCCACTGGACAAGCCCACTGCCACCACATTTTTATTCCATTGCAACTTGCTGCGTCCGGTGCGAAATTGAATGAGTTTGGGATCGCCGAGCGCCTCGGAATCCAGGTTGGTCATGAGCGTATCCATCGCCGCCTGGTCGCTAAGATGACTGGCGCTATAAACTAGACCATTGCCATTGCGATGCTGCAGTGGAATGCGCCACTGCCAGCCAGCGGATCTGGCTATAGCGCGCGTGTAGGGCAAGGTTTTTTCAAAGCGCGCCGAGGGCACGGCCAGGGCGCGATCACATGGCAGCCAGTGCTTCCAGTCTTCGTAGCCAGTGTTGAGCGCACCCTGAATCAAGAGCGCGCGCATGCCGGTACAGTCAATAAAAAAATCGCCCTCTATACGCGCGCCGGATTGCAGATGCAGGGCGAGCACATTGCCACTATCTGGATCTTGTTCCACCTGGGCGATTTTGCCTTCACGGCGCGTAACGCCCGCGCGCTCACAGATGCCGCGCAGATAGCGCCC
>CBINKF010000242.1:0-5472 GCA_966251115.1 uncultured Cellvibrio sp. | reverse complement strand
CAAGAAGGCATTGGAGACGCTGTTAAAGTGGACCAACTATGTTGATTCACTGCGCCCTGAGCAGTCCTACATGTTCGCTGCACTTTATTATCAGCTTGATGATAATAAAAATGCGCTGTTGAACATCAACGAGGCCATTAAGAACCAGGAAGCTTTAGGTAAAACCCCAAGCGAATCCTGGTACCAAATGCAGTTGGGGCTTTACTTCGACAAAGAGCAGTACAAAGAAGGCTTGCCCATTCTGGAAAAGCTGATTAAGTACTACTCCGCGCCCAAGTATTGGAAGCAGCTCTCGCAGGTTTATCGCGTAGTTGGTCGCGATAAAGAATCGCTGAGTGCGCTTGAAGCCTGCTACTTGCAAGGTGGCTTGGATAAAGAAAAAGACCTGCTGAACCTGGCTTATTTGTTCCTGGAAGCGGAAGTACCTTACAAGGCGGCTAAAGTGCTGAAGAAAGGTATTTACGACACCAAGATCGTTGAGCCGACGGCCAAAAACCTGAAACTGCTGGCTGACGCTTATCGCTTGGCTCAGAACTCTAAAGAGTCTCTGGTTGAGTACGAAAAAGCTGCGGCAAAATCTACTGACGGTGAGCTGATTATCGGCTTGGCTGGCGCTTACCTGGCAAACGACAAATTTGCCGATGCCTCCAAGTGGGGCAAGGAAGCGTTAAACAAAGGTAGAAGCAGTATCAAGCGTGTCGATCAGGCCAACTTTATTGTTGCCCAGGCCGAGCTTGAATTGAAGCATTTTGATGAGGCTATCAAGTACTTCAAGGAAGCGGGTAAAGATCCACGCAGCGCTAAGACTGCCGGTCAGTGGATCACCTATACCGAAAAAGAAAAAGAGAAAGCGCAACTGGCAGCCAAGCAGTAATAAGCTTCAGTTGAATTCTCACAAAAAAGCCAGCAGTAGCTGGCTTTTTTGTTTTTGAATGGTCTTTAAGGCAAAAGCGAATAGCACCCAATAAAAAAACGCGCTCAAAGGCGCGTTTTTTTATTGGTGGATCGAAAAATTATTTTAGCTTTTCCAGATCGCGAACCGCGCCTTTGTCGGCGCTGGTGGCCAACATGGCATAGGCCTTAAGCGATGCGGTCACTTTACGTGGGCGAGCCTCTTTCGGTTTCCAGGCATTTGGGCCCTTGGCTTCCATGGCCAAGCGGCGCACCTGCAATTCCTCATCGCTCACCAGAACATCTATGGTGCGCTTGGGGATGTCGATACGAATAATATCGCCCGACTCAACCAGGCCAATGGCGCCGCCGGCGGCCGCTTCTGGCGATACATGGCCGATTGACAGACCGGAAGTGCCGCCGGAGAAGCGACCATCGGTGAGCAGGGCGCAAACCTTGCCCAGACCTTGCGACTTAAGATAGCTTGTGGGGTAAAGCATTTCCTGCATGCCGGGGCCACCGCGTGGGCCTTCGTAGCGGATTACTACTACATCGCCAGCTTTTACTCTGCCTTCAAGTACGTCGTGAACCGCTTGATCCTGGCTCTCCACTACGTGGGCCGGGCCTTCAAATACCCAGATACTTTCATCAACGCCGGAAGTTTTAACCACGCAGCCATCAACGGCGATATTGCCGTGCAGCACGGCCAGGCCGCCCTCTTTGCTATAAGCGTGTTCAACGGAGCGAATGCAGCCTTCGGCTCGGTCATCATCGAGACTGGGCCAGCGTGTGGCCTGGCTGAAGGCAACTTGGGTTGGTATGCCTGCAGGGCCGGCTTTATAGAAGGTTTTAACTTCTTCCGACTGGGTGGTGACTATGTCCCACTTATCCAGGGCTTCCTGGACGGTTTTGCTGTGGACGGTGGGAATTTGATTGTGGAACAGCCCGCCGCGATTCAGCTCGGCCAAAATACTCATGACGCCACCGGCGCGGTGCACGTCCTCCATATGGTACTTAGGCGTGTTTGGTGCGACTTTACACAACTGTGGCACCTTGCGACTTAAACGGTCGATATCCTTCATTGTGAAAGGAATAAAGCCCTCTTGGGCTGCGGCCAGCAGGTGAAGAATGGTGTTAGTAGAGCCGCCCATGGCTATGTCGAGTGACATGGCGTTTTCAAACGCCTGGAAGTTGGCGATTGAGCGAGGCAGAACGCTTTCGTCGTCCTGCTCGTAGTAGCGCTTGGTAATTTCCACTATGCGACGGCCAGCTTCGAGGAAGAGTTGTTCGCGGTCGGCGTGGGTGGCTACCAGTGAACCGTTGCCTGGAAGGGAGAGTCCCAAAGCTTCGGTCAGGCAGTTCATAGAGTTGGCAGTGAACATGCCGGAACAGGAGCCACAGGTCGGGCAGGCAGAGCGCTCATAGGCGGCAACCTGTTCGTCGCTGGCGTTTTTGTCGGTGCCGATAATGATGGCGTCTACCAGGTCCAGCTTGTGATCGGCGAGGCGGGTTTTGCCGGCTTCCATAGGGCCGCCGGAGACAAAAATCACCGGGATATTCAGGCGCATAGCGGCCATCAGCATACCGGGGGTAATCTTGTCGCAGTTGGAGATACACACTATGGCATCGGCGCAGTGGGCGTTAACCATGTACTCCACCGAGTCGGCAATAATGTCGCGGCTGGGCAGGCTGTAGAGCATGCCGTCGTGACCCATGGCGATACCATCATCCACGGCGATGGTGTTGAACTCTTTGGCGACGCCGCCGGCTTTTTCTATCTCGCGGGCGACCAGCTGGCCCATATCTTTAAGGTGCACATGGCCGGGGACAAATTGGGTAAAGGAGTTGGCGACGGCGATAATGGGCTTTTGAAAGTCGTCGTCTTTCATACCAGTGGCGCGCCAGAGTGCGCGGGCGCCGGCCATATTGCGACCGGAGGTGGTGGTTTTGGAACGATAAACCGGCATGGCTACCCTCGATGTGGGAGTAGCGGGTAGAAAATTAGGGCAAATATAGTAACAGAAGCACCGCCAGGCGGCAGCTAGAAGAGGGCATTGGCCCCGGCTTGGCGGTTAAATTCCAACTGCATAATACTGACCCTGGCGCCGTGATAGGACTCCCGCTGGAGTAGTTGCCAGCCCATGCGCGCATAGAGGTTTTCCTGGTCGGGTGTGAACAGATAAAGGCGCTCGAGTGGGAAATCGATGGCCATATTCATAATGGCTTGAATCAGGTTGCCGCCAATACCCTTGCCGCGCTGCTCAGGTGCAACAAAGACATTGGCCAGCCAGGGCGATAACTCCGGATGAGTATCCATATCCGACACAATCAGCGACGAAGAACCAAGAAGCTGGTTGCCCTCAGCCGCTATTAACATGGTTGGAATAGATTGTTCGCCAAAATAGACATCAAAGCTGCGCTGATAATCCTCCAGGCTTTTGCCGGGGTTGAGGTAACCCCACTCCTGAAAATGCCAGAGCGCCAGCGCCTCTCTGTGCTCTGGCGCCTGGCGCAGGTCGATAATCCTCACTCTTTTTTACTCCGCCTAGGCGATGGGTTTGATAAAAATTTTGGAGTTGCGCTGGTAGTTGTACAGCTCCTGTTTGGCGACAGGCAGATCTTCCAATTTACCCTGGGCAAAGCCCTGCTCGATAAACCAGTGGGCGGTTTGGGTGGTGAGCAAAAACAATTGTTTGATATGTTTTTGCCGCGCCCGCTGCTCCATATGCATAAGTAAATTGGCGGCGCGCCCGCCTTTGCGATATTCCGGATGAGTCGCTACGCAGGCCAGCTCTGCCATGTCGCCGTAGGGGTAGAGCGCGGCGCAGGCGATAATGGTGCCGTCCTTTTCCATCACATAAAAATTGTTGATTTCGGTTTCCAGCACTTCGCGTGAGCGGCGCACCAAAACGCCCTCGGTTTCCAGTGGCGTAATCAGTTCGATAATACCGCCGACATCGTCGATACTCGCCGCGCGCAGCTGTTCATAGAGGCCCGAGTAAATCATGGTGCCCAAGCCGTCGCGGGTGAACAACTCGGTGAGCAAAGCGCCGTCGGTGGAGTAGCTAATCAGTTGCGAGCGCACCACGCCCTGCAAACAACTCAAATAGCAGGCGTTGATCACCTGTTGCAGATCGGGCGCCAGGGATGCCCCGGTATCGGCGAGCAAGTCTTTGCATTCCTGCAGTGACAGCTGCCGAATTAATTTGCCCTCGCTGTCGGCTATGCCTTGACCCTCAACAAATGCGAGCAACTTGTCGGCCTTAATGGCGCTGGCGACATGGCCAGCGACATCGGTATAACTCAAATTAAATACTTCGCCGGTAGGCGAATAACCCATTGAGGAGAGCAATACCACCGCACCTGAATCCAGCGCCGTGCGCAATCCGCGGGTGTTTATGCGGCGCACCTTGCCGGTGTGTTGCAAGTCGACGCCGTCGATAACGCCATGGGGCATGGCCACCACAAAGTTGCCGCTGATTACCTGCATATCGGCGCCGTGCATCGGCGAATTGGGCAGCCCCGTAGACAGCGCCGCCTCTACCATAGTGCGTGCTTCGCCTATGGCCTGGATGACCAGGGGCAGGCTTTCACTATCGGTGATGCGCATATTCTTGTGGAATTGGCTAAAGGTATCGGCCACTTCCAGGCGATTATCAATTTGCGGCCGCGCGCCATGCACCAGCACCAGGCGCACACCTAGACTGGAGAGCAGGGCTATATCGTGAATGATGTTGTGGAAGTTGGTGTGGTTGATGGCCTCGCCCGGCAACATCAGCACAAAGGTTTTGCCCCTGTGTTTGTTGATATAAGGCGATGAATGGCGAAACCACTTAACGTAATCCTGGGTATTGGCGCTCACGGCGATTCCCTAACAAAAAATTCGATGAAGATTATGCCGCGACTGACGCGGCTTGACTATGCGACTTATGGATTTGTCTGCGGGACTATCTTACGTCAGGCAGTCTTACGTCAGGCAGTCTTACGTCAGGCAGTAGCGCTCGATTAATCGTCGCAAAATCTGAATGGCGGGGCCCACTTGTTCCAGTGGGATAAATTCATCCGGCTGGTGTGCCTGATCGATAGAGCCAGGGCCCATCACCAGGGTCTGCATGCCCAGCTGCTGCATAAAAGGTGCCTCTGTGGCAAAGGCAACAGCTTCGCTGGGGTTGCCGGTCAGCTCTTCGCACAGCTGCACCAATTCCGCTTGTGGGTCCTGGCCAAAGGGCGGCACGCTTTCAAACAGCGAGGAGAAAACTATATCGGTTTTACTGGCTTCGGCGATGGGTGTCAGCCGTGCTTGAATCGCATGGCGAATCTCGGCGTTGTCCATACCCGGCAGCAGGCGCAAATCAAAATGCAATTCACATTCGCCGCAAATACGATTGGCGCCATCGCCGCCGTGAATGCAGCCGAGGTTCATAGTTGGCACCTGTACCGCAAAACCCCTGTTGCTGTATTTAACTTGCAGCTCGTTGCGCAGCGACAGCAGCTCTCCCATCACTTGATGCATGGCCTCCAGGGCATTGTTGCCCAGCGCCGGATTGGAAGAGTGACCGCTCTGGCCGCGCACGCGGATGG
>CBINKF010000241.1:0-5473 GCA_966251115.1 uncultured Cellvibrio sp. | reverse complement strand
GGTGGGGTTGATCACCACGTCCTGAATCACCTTTAAGCCTTTGGCGTGGGCGGCATTGATAAAGTCCTGATAGGTGCCGCCAACGGATTCAAGGCGCGGGTCGACTGTGTAGAAGTCGTAAGCGTGGTAGCCGTGGTAATCCAGGCCCGAGCGGTTCTCCACCGGCGGTGTTACCCAGATGGCGGTAAAGCCCAGGTCCTTGATGTAATCCAGCTTTTCGATCAAACCTTTAAAGTCGCCGCGCCATTGCGGGTCGCCCGCTTTATAGCGGTCGCGGTTGTAGTAGTTGTTGCTGGAATCGCCATCGTAGAAGCGCGCGGTCAGCAAAAAGTAAATGGTCTCATTGCGGAAGTCGCCATTGCTAACTGTCGAACTGACACTGCTGCTCACCGAGGAAACCACACTGGAAGCCTGGCTGCTGGCGCTGCTACTGGAGGTTAGGTTGGTCAGGGTGATGGCGTGGGTGCCGGCGTTAAAACAAATCTTGAACGTCGAATTTGCGGCCACAGTGTAATCGGCACTGGGATAGCTTTCGGTCCAGTTGGCGTAGTGGTCGACTTTAAAACGCGGGCTGGTGCTGGCCGCGCCAAAGGTTTGCTGGGTGCAGTAGAGGCTGGCCTCCAGGGTCATAGGGGTAGAACCCCAGCTGTTGGGTGTGCCGCGAAAGTACCAAGCGTCGCTGCTGGCGCTGGATGATATCGAAGAGCTGGCTACTGACGACGAACTACTGATTACTGAGCTACTAACCGCCGAGCTACTAACGACAGAGCTACTGGCGGTGCTACTGGAGGAGCTGCTGCTCGTGGCGGCAGGGGTTATGCTGTAGGCCAGGGTCTGGTCGTTGACATTAACCACATAGCTGCCCACCAGACTGGTGTAAATATCACTGCCGCTCTGCTCCAGGACACCATCGCTGTTAGTGTCGCCATAGTTGGTGGCCCAGTCGCCGGCTATATCAAACTTAAAGCGCTGGTTGGTCTGGCCATCAAAACTGATAGTGGTGGACCAGAGGTGATTGCCCACCAGGCTCATGGCAGTGCTGCCCCAACTATTGGGTGTGCCGCGGAAATTTAGCGAGGCAAAGGTCTGGGCGTAGCTGCTGCCTGAACAACTGCTTACCGTTTGCACCGAAATGGTTTTGCTGTCGGTGAAAAAATTAATCTGGTAAGAGGTGTTGGCGGTTACCGTGTAATCGCCGGTGGGATAGGCTTCACTCCAATCGCCAGTGCGATCAATTTTAAAACGCGGGCTGGTACTGGCGGCGCCAAAGGTCTGGCAGGTCGTCAGTTGGGTGGATGACACATTGGTCAGGGCGGTAGTACCCCAGGCGTTGGGCGTGCCGCGAAAATACCAATCGGCCTGGGCACAGCTGGTAGAGACCAGCGCGCCCAGCGCGAGCAGCTTGAAATATCTATTCATAAAAAACTCCGCTCGGTTCAAGTAGAACCGAAAGCATTAGGATTATTGTTGTGCGAGCTTTCTTTGGCGCGAACTAAAGCACCGGGCGACAAAGTGCCTGGAAACTCAGGAATAACCAAAAATTTCTAAAACAAAAAGCGTTTAAAAAGCGAAAGCTAGAGTGTTAAAACAAAGGCCTAAAAAGGCTTAGGGAACTGCAAAATTTATTTTTATTCTTCCGTGTCAGGCATGGGGTACAGCGCCATGGCGCGACTGAAAAAACAGCATACTGGTGCGGCTAATAACCAAACAATGCACTGCATACGTATTCAAAATTTGCATACGTATGCAGCGCAAGGCTTAAAAATGGGTAATTTGGGGCTAGTAGTTGATTACTATGCCGCGATTGCTGGCCCACAGGCCTAGGTCGTCGCGTTTAATGGCCGCAGCCATTAAATCGGGAAATTGATCCGGGCTGCAGGCAAAGGAGGGAACGCCAAGGCTGGCCAGTTTGGCGGCCAGTTGGCGGTCGTAGGAGGGGGCGCCTTCATCAGACAGCGCCAGCAACGCGACTACTTGAACCCCGGAATCTACCAACTCGCGGGCGCGGCGCAGCAAGTTTTCCTCGACACCACCTTCATACAGGTCCGATATTAATACCATGATGGTGTTGGCGGGGTTGCTGACCAGGCTCTGGCAGTAACCCAGGGCGCGATTGATGTCGGTGCCGCCACCCAGTTGCACACCAAAGAGTAAATCCACCGGGTCATCCAGCTCTTCGGTCATATCCACTACTGCCGTATCGAATACCACCAGTTTGGTAGTCACTGCTGGCAGCGAGGCCATAACCGCGCCGAAAATACTCGAATACACCACAGAAGGTGCCATAGAACCGCTCTGATCGATGCAGAGGATAATATCGCGCTGACTGCGCTGGGCTTTGCGCCCAAATCCAATCAGCTGCTCGGGAATGATGGCCTGGTGACTGGGTTGCCAGTGGCGCAGATTCTGGCGAATGGTGCGTGGCCAGTTAATTTCGGCGTGGCGTGGGCGCCGGTTAACCTGGGCGCGATTGAGCGCACCGCGAATAGCCGCGCGCAGCGGCTCCTCCAGCTTCTTAAGCAACTGGTCGACTACCGCTTTGACCACCTGGCGCGCGGTATCCTTGGTTTTGGCGGGTATGGCGCCCGACAGGGAGATAAGGCTCGCAACCAGATGCACATCTGGCTCCACCGCCTCGAGCATTTCTTTTTCCAACAGCATGCTTTTGAGGTTGAGTCGCTCCAGGGCGTCTTTTTGCATCACCTGCACCAGGCTGCTGGGAAAATACTGGCGTATATCACCCAACCAGCGCGCTACCTTGGGCGAGGAGGCCCCACTGCCACCGCGCAGGCGATTGGGTGAATCCTCGTCGTAGAGCGCACTCAAGGCAGCATCTATCTTGATTTCCTCGGTACTAAGTTGCAGGTGCGGACAGGCCTCGGCAGCGGCGTCACCCAGGGCCAAACGCCAGCGGCGCTGTTGTAAATCCTGTTCCTGGCTCATGCTTCGATTCCCAAGAGTTGGCGAATTAAGGGGAGGGGAAGCTGCGCGCGCGCTTCATCCAGATCAGCAGTTGGCGATGCAGCTAGTTGGCTGAGCCCCTGATTGGCCCGCTCCCCCAACTGACGCCGCTCCATCAGGGCAAAGGCGCCAAAGCAGCGCCGCACCAGGGGCAACACCTGAATAAATTGGTCTTCGCTCAGCGCCGTAAGCCAGCTGTTTACCAAATCCCAGAGGTTGTTGTCGTGGAGCAATACCAAGGCACCCTGGTGTAAAAATCCCTCCAGCCAGCAGGCGGCCTGGGCCGGTGGGTTGGCCAGTGAGAGCGCCAGGCTCATGCGCGTCTGGGTGAGATCACCGCTAAGCACCCCGGCTTCAAATAACAGGCGGGTGGCCAAGCCGGAAATTAAACCGGGATAGATGTCCGATCCGGAAAGCCGCCCTAACGCCATTTGCCAAGCCTGGAGTAATTCATCCTGGCTCAGCAAACCCAGGGCTTGATGAGTTTGCAGCAGTTCGCGCATTAATTCGCGCGCCGCCTCTTCGTCCAGTGATTGACAGGCACCGGGCAGGGCCAGGGCAGCGCGAGGTACCAAACTCTGGAGCAGAGTTTCCACCAGCTGGGTATCCAGATTGCGCACATTGCCATAGCGGGCGATTTGTACCAAAGGTGGAATAGATGCCAGCAGCTCAGTGGCATCTCCACTCAGAGCGGCGCGATCCTGAAGGATATGGCTTAGCGGCGCTATAGCGGTTGGCAGTTCGGCAAGCAGCGCGCGATCGAGTAATTTGGCCAGTTCGCTCAGGCTGCCCGCCTGACGGCCCAGGTCGGCCAGTTTGGCACTGGCAGCATCTTCAACCCGGTTGCCCCAGCGGCCGGCTACGATAATCGCCAGGGCAAATTCTGGCTCCCACTGCAGGCTCCACACCTCGTGAAAGCTGCCTTTTGCGGAGCGCCCGCTGCCGCTCAGTCGACCCCAGGGAATATCGAGAATAGCCAGTCGGTGCAGCAGTTGGCTGCGGCCCAGGTCGATGGCCTGGCGCAAATCCAGGTCCAGCACTTTTTGTGCCGCATCTGGCTTAAGGCGCAGGGACTTTTGCAGGGCTTCCAGGTCTTTTTGCAGGGGGATGCTGGGAACATCAAGCGGCACCTGGCCCAGGCGTTCGCCCACAATTAACTGTTGCTGGATCAGTGCCAGGGGGGCTTGTTCACCCATGCAGATGCAGGTCGCCAGGGATTCAAGCAGCTCGGTCAGGCCTATTTGAGGGTAATCGCGCAGTGCTGCCAGGCTCTCGGCCAGACGAAATGCATCTATGACCTGCGCTGGCGAGCACTCCAGGCCTTGGTCACGCAACAATTTGGCGGATTTACTCAGCCACTCCAACCCACGCTGGCTGGCGTCAGGGGTGTTCCAAATGTGTTCATACCACTGGGGAGATACCACGCCGGCACCGTAGCCGCGATCGATACTTAAATGGGCGTAGGACCAGGGCACCCAGGTGGCCTGGGATTTGGTTTTGGGCAAGCCTTTTAATAAATCATTGTCTGCTTTGGCACTGGGCAGTTGTGCCAGCGCCGGCAAGTGCCAGGCACCACACACCAGGGCGATTTTTTCAAAGCCATCCTTTTGTGCCTGGCGCAGGGTTTTGCGCATCCAGGCCTCGCGCAGGGCTTCGCGTCTGGCGCGTTCTGCGCTTTGATTGCGCTCGCCCAATTCGTCGCGAACCGAGACCATGGCTGTCTCTATAGCTTCAAACAATGCCAGGTGATAGGCCAGATCCTGATCTTGGCCCTGACGCTCCTCCACCAGATGATTCCACCAGGACTCGCCCGACTCAAAACCGGCGGCACGCGCCAGCCACTCCAGTGGGTCCTGAATATCCAGCTGTTCGAGAAGTTCTGCGGAATCGCTTCCAGCTGCTACTTCGCCGCCGCTGGCCTCTTCGCTTTGCTTCACTTGTTGCTCTTGCTGTTCAAGCTCAAGGCCAAAGCTGTGGGCAACCGGCAAATCCATAAAGCGTATCGGTATCGCCTGCTTGGCCGCGTAAGTGAGTGCTTGCCACTCGGGGGAGAACTCGGCAAAGGGATAAAAGGCGGCCTGATTGAGCTGCTCGGGGTTGGAAATTAACAGCGCTACCGGTAACTGCATATCCGGATGTGCGAGATAACCCAGCAGGCTCTCTGCCTCGGGCGGCCCCTCAATTAACAGACAGTCGGGCGCCAGGGTTTCCAGCGCCGCGCGCAGCGAACGCGCACAACCTGGCCCGTGGTGGCGAATGCCAAAACGATAAACCTCGGCCATAGTGGCAACCTAGTCCAGGGCGCGGCAGGCGCGATAGAGGTCTTTCCAGTCGCTGCGCTCTTTCATCACAGTCTCCTGGTATTCGCGCCAGGCCAGTTGGTCCTGCACCGGGTCTTTCACCACCGCACCTACCAGGCTGGCCGCCATATCGCCCGCGCGCAGGACACCATCACCAAAGTGGGCGGCGAGCGCCAGGCCGGAGTTGATAACCGAAATTGCCTCGGCGGTGG
>CBINKF010000240.1:0-5487 GCA_966251115.1 uncultured Cellvibrio sp. | reverse complement strand
CCTGGGCATCGCCGGTGTTGGCCGGGTGAATCGGCTGGCCATCCAATAAAATGTCGCCGCCATCGCGCTGGTAAACGCCGGTCATGACTTTAATCAGGGTGGATTTACCGGCGCCGTTCTCGCCCAGCAGGGCGTGGATTTCGCCCGCGCGCAGGGTGAAGTCCACGCCTTTGAGGGCATGCACACTGGGGACTATTTTGTGTATTCCTTTCAGTTGCAGCACGGGGGGATTGGTATTTTGTGTGGTCATGGTTGATTACAGTTTGATTGAATTAATTTTTACGACTCGATCTTACTAAAAATTGCTTTTGCTTTTGCTTTTGCTTTTGCTTTTGCTTTTGCTTTGCCGGGCCCCCTATGAGCTCGCCGAGCACTGCAAGAAAATTGGTGGCAAACGCACAGGAAGTGCGTTTGAGTGACGTCGCGACAGGGATGTCGCGTCGGAACGACAGCAATTTTCTGAAGCGCACAGGAGAAACGAGCGATTGGGGCGGTCTTTCTTTGGTTACTTTCTTTGACCGATCAAAGAAAGTAACGCGTGCCGCAGGCAAAAGCTTAATGATCCTGATTAAATCTCTAATGGCACTGCTATAAATTAAATAGCGCCAATATTTAATACTGTGCTGAAACTATTAATTCTTACACGCCTGCGGCGCGCCTCACTTTTCTTTGCGTCGCCAAAGAAAAGTAAGCAAAAGAAAGGCGACCCTAATCGCTCGTGTTTCCTCGGCTTTGGCGTCCTGCGTCGCTCTACCTCCTGCATCCATGCAGTCGTGCGCGCTTCGCAAATTGGCTGTCGTTCCGACGCGACATCCCTGTCGCGACGTCACTCAAACGGGCATCCCGCCCGTTTGCCACCCAATTTACTCCAGTGCTCGGCGAGCTCATAAGGGGTGATAACGTCAAAAGCGAACAACAAAAGCAAAGCAAACAGCGATACGGCGATTAATTATTTCGCGCCGCGTTTAGCGAGTTCTGCTGCGGCGTTTTCAGCAGTAAATACTGCGCCGTCAACTTTAATCCACTTGGCAAAATCTTTTTTACCTTTGCGGTATTCGTCGATTACGTCAAACGCTGGGCCGCCCAGGTGGGGGCTCATTTCCACGCTGGCGTTGAGTTCGCCGGCGACTATGGCTTTGAGTGCGTCGTCTACGGCGTCGACAGAAACCACCAGAATATCTTTACCGGGTTGCAGGCCGGCTTCTTTAACGGCCTGGATAGCGCCCAGGGCCATTTCGTCGTTGTGGGCGAAGATGGCGCAGATACCTTTGCCGCCGTTTTCGGCTTTGAGCATGGTCTCCATAACTTCCTTACCTTTGGCGCGGGTGAATTCCGCGGTTTGGCTGCGCACTATTTTTGATTCCGGGTGCGCGGCAATCACTTCGCCAAAACCTTTCATGCGGTCGATGGCGGCGCTGGAGCCCACTGTGCCCTGCAGCTCGAGAACATTGCACTTGCCGTCGGTTTTAGCCATCAGCCAGTTGGCGGCGTCTTTGCCCTCTTCAACAAAGTCGGGGGCGATACGGGTGATGTACAGGGATTGATCGGTCACCGACACATTGCGGTCGACAATCACTACCGGGATGCGGTTGCGCTTGGCTTCCATCAGCACTGGCTGCCAGCCGGTTTCTACCACCGGGGCAATAACGATTGCATCTACGCGCTGGGCGATAAAGCTGCGCACGGCTTTAATTTGGTTCTCTTGCTTTTGCTGGGCGTCGGAGAACTTAAGGGTGATGCCGCGCTTTTCCGCTTCGGCTTTTACCGATTCGGAAAAGTTGGTGCGCCAGCCGGATTCGGACCCCACTTGGGAGAAGCCGACGGTGAGGGCGTTGGCACTCAGGCAAGCGCCGAGGGTAACTGCCACGCTGAGCGTTTTCAGTAGAGTTTTCATTATTGATTCCTCGCGTAAGTTGTAAGTTTTATGGTTAAAAAATTATTCAAATCTCGTTAGCTATTGCTAGATCCAGCCGCCATCGACAATAAAATGTTGCGCGGTACAGAGTCGGCTGTCGTCCGAGGCCAGGAACAGGGCCATCGCGCTTATGTCATCTGGCATTACCGATTTTTTCAAACACTGGTTTTCCAAAATTTTGCGCGCGGTTTTTTCCTGGGTGAGCATCGCCACCTGGCGGTCGGTCATTACCCAGCCGGGCACCAGCGTGTTCACGCGGATATTGGCGCTGCCCATGTCGCGCGCCAGGCCGCGGGTTAAGCCTTCAATAGCGGCTTTGGAGCTGGTGTAGCCGGGCATGCCGCCCTGGGTGGCGTACCAGCTCATGGAGCCCAAATTAATAATGCTGCCTTCGCCCAGTTCTTTCATTTGCTCGTATACCGCCTGCGCGGCAAAAAAATGGTGACGCAGGTTTACATTTAAACGCTCGTTCCAGTAATCCACTGTGACGCTGCGAAAATCGTGGCGGGCGTCATTGGCGGCATTGTTGATCAATACATTGATGGCGCCATGGTCCTGATAAATATTGCGAATGGTGGCTTGTAATTTAGCTATGTCCACCAGGTCGCAGTGAAAATACTTGGGCGGTTTGCAATCGGCGCGGCGGCTTAATGTGTCAATTAATGTATAGGCGTCGTCATCGCGGATATCGATAAAAAATACCTGGGCGCCCTGGCGTACAAAATTGGTGACCAGGTTGGCGCCTATGCCGGAGGCGCCGCCAGTGATGAGTACGTTTTTATATTTCAAACTCGGATAATTATTTGTGAGCACGATCAAGCCTCAATGTGAGTGACCGGGCACGTCGGCGCCACGGCAGCCGACCAAAAAGTCAAAGTCGCAGCCTTCATCCGCCTGCATGACGTGCTCAATGTAGAGCTGAGCATAGCCGCCTTTGGGTTTTTGCACAGGCTGCTGGCGCAATACCTCGAGACGCGCTTGCAGCTCTGCATCGGTTATTTCCAATTGCAGTTTGCCGCCCAGGGCATCAAAGCTGATCCAGTCGCCGTCCTGCACTGCCGCCAGCGGCCCCAGTTCGCGCGCTTCCGGTGCTACGTGCAATACCACTGTGCCAAAGGCGGTGCCGCTCATGCGCGCATCGCTGATGCGCAGCATGTCGGTCACGCCCTGTTTTAATAATTTAGGTGGCAGGCCCATGTTGCCCACCTCGGGCATACCCGGGTAACCCTTGGGGCCGCAGTTTTTTAATACCAGCACTGAGTTGGCATCCACCTCTAAATTGTCGTCGAGGATGCGCTCTTTGTAGTGATCAAAACTTTCAAACACCAGCGCACGGCCGCGATGGGTCATTAATGCCGGAGTTGCCGCGGAGGTTTTAAGCACAGCGCCGCGCGGCGCCAGGTTGCCGCGCACCACGCAAATACCGCCGTTATCGCACAGCGGTTTATCCATTGGGCGAATTACCTCATCGTTGTAGCAGGGCGCATCCTGGTTGTTGGCCCACAGGCTTTTGCCGTTGGCGGTCAGGCAATCTTTATGCAGCAGCCCGGCATCGCCCATGCGTTTGAGTACGGCGGGCAGGCCACCGGCGTAATAGAAGTCTTCCATTAAATATTGGCCAGAGGGCTGGAGGTTAACCAATGTTGGCACCTGCTGGCCATAGGCTTGCCAGTCGTCCAGGCTGAGGGGGATATCCAGGCGCGCGGCTATGGCTTTTAGGTGGATGACGGCATTGGTGGAGCCGCCGATAGCGGCGTTGACGCGAATGGCATTAATCAGCGCCTCGCGGGTAATCAGCTGGGAGATGCGCAGGTCCTCGCGCACCATCTCGACTATGCGCATGCCGGAGATGTAGGCCAGGGCTTTGCGGCGCGCATCCACGGCGGGAATGGCCGCGTTTTGCGGCAGCGACAGACCCATGGCTTCGACCATGCAGGCCATGGTGCTGGCGGTGCCCATGGTATTGCAGGTGCCGGTGGAGCGGGACATGTCCGCCTCGGCGTCCATAAATTCCTGCAGGCTGATACGGCCGGCGTTATAAGCCTCGCTCATCTGCCACACCAGAGTGCCGGAGCCTACGTCTTTACCCTTGTGTTTGCCGTTAAGCATGGGGCCGCCGGTAACCACTATGCTGGGCAGGTCGCAGCTGGCGGCGCCCATTACCAGTGCCGGGGTGGTTTTGTCGCAGCCCACCAGCAGCACTACCGCATCAATCGGGTTGCCGCGAATGGATTCTTCCACATCCATGGCCGCCAGGTTGCGGGTGAGCATGGCGGTGGGGCGTAAATTGGATTCGCCATTGGAAAACACCGGGAACTCCACCGGTACGCCGCCCGCTTCCAAAATACCGCGGCGCACGCTTTCGGCCAGTTCGCGAAAGTGGCTGTTGCAGGGGGTGAGTTCCGACCAGGTGTTGCAGATGCCGATAATAGGTTTGCCCTGGAACTGGTGCTCGGGTATGCCCTGGTTCTTCATCCAGCTGCGATACATAAAGCCGTTTTTGTCCTGGGTGCCAAACCACTGGGCGGAGCGCAGCGGTGGAAAGGCTTTCGTCTTATTATCATTGTTCATACAGGCTACATCTTAGTCAGAACCAGAAGTAAAAATGCGTTTTTTAAGACAAGTTATTTGTTATGTATAATTTGACTATAAGCATGATCATATAATATAAAGATCATCAGCGGACAACAAATTTTCTTTGCCGATTGCTTCAGATCTATTTGTATTATAATATCAATATAAAGTCAACCAAGAGATAGGTTGAGAAGCGTTAAGTCGGTAGGGCGTTGGTCGGTTATGGCGAGCGCCACAAGGCTAAGAATGAGGTGTTCATGTTGTTTGGCGTTGGTGTTTTAAAAGCTGATTGTGTTAAAGCTGGTCGTGTTAAGGATTCCTGGTTTGCCGGCCCTCGGTTTAAGGCGCTGCTGGTATCTTTGCTGCTGGTGGTTGCTGGCTCGGCACAGGCTGAAAACCCTATCTTTAAGGATGTGTTTACCGCCGACCCGGCAGCGCTGGTCTACAACGACAAGGTTTACCTTTACGTGGGCCACGATGAGGCCAAAGACAATCGCACCTTTTTTGAAATGCACGACTGGCTGGTGTACTCCTCCAGCGACATGGTCCATTGGCAGGCCCATGGCCCGCAGTTGTCGGTTAAGGATTTCAAATGGGCCAAAAGCGATGCCTGGGCGGGCCAGGTGATAGAGCGCGGCGGCAAGTTTTATTGGTATGTGGCGGTGCGTCATAAAGACGATAAGCCCGGCTTTGGTATTGGTGTGGCGGTGGCGGATAACCCCATCGGCCCCTTTAAAGACGCCCTGGGTAAGGCGCTGATTACTAACGATATGACCACAGATACACCCAATGATTGGGACGATATAGACCCCTCGGTGTTTATTGATGACGATGGTCAGGCCTATTTGTTTTGGGGTAATACCAAGCCGCGCTGGGCCAAGCTGAAAAAGAGCATGGTCGAGCTGGATGGGCCGATCCACAACATTGACCTGCCGAATTTCACGGAAGCTCTGTGGGTTCACAAACACGACAGCAACTACTACCTGAGTTTTGCTACC
>CBINKF010000239.1:0-5512 GCA_966251115.1 uncultured Cellvibrio sp. | reverse complement strand
CACTCACTTTTCCGGCGGCGAAAAAGCGCGCCTGGCCCTGGCGTTAATCGCCTGGGAAAAACCCAATGTGCTGCTGCTAGACGAACCCACCAACCACCTGGATTTGGAAATGCGCCAGGCGCTGACCATGGCGCTGCAGGACTTTGAAGGCGCCGTGATTGTGGTCAGCCACGATCGCCATTTGCTGCGCAACACTGTCAACGAATTTTTATTAGTGGCTGACGGCAAGGTCGATGAATTCGACGGCGACCTGGAAGACTATTACCGCTGGCTGGCCCAGCAGCGCATTCAGGCTAATGCCGAGGAAAAAGCCGCCGCCAATGCCAGCGAGCCCAAGGTCGATAAAAAAGCCCAGCGCCAACAGTCGGCAGCGCAGCGCGCGCAATTAAAACCACTCACCAACAAGCTCAAAAACCTTGAGACACAATTGGAAAAGCTCCATAAGCGCCAGGGCGAGCTTGAAGAGCTGCTAGGCGACCCAAGCATCTACGAGGAAAAAAACAAAACCAAGATGCAGGAGCTACTGACCGAGCAAACCCAGCTGTTGACCAAGCTGGAAGAGACGGAAGAAAACTGGCTGATGATTAGCGAAGAGATTGAAGCCGCCAGCTAAACACAACTTCACTTCAAACGAGAATAGGGATATGGGCAAAAAAGCCTTTGCGTTATTACTGAGTTTGGCCTTTTTATTTAGCGGCGGACTCTGCTCATTATTTTTACTTGACGCCAACAAAGCCTGGCCAGTCATCGGCCTGGTCATGGTTGCGCTCTGCATTTGGGGGGTGGTTGACGCCATTCTCTGGGTTACGAAAAATCGATCTACCCTTCCCGCATCAACCGATCCAGAAGCCCTTTCTCCCACCACCAAACTGCTGATTGTTACTGGCCTAGTTGTGATTAGTGTCTATGCCGCTTGTTGGGGCGGGATGCTCGAGCTGCGCTTGGGATAAGGCTGGATCAAGTGTCTAACGCACATCTACTATTGAAGCTCCCACCCGAGCAAGGCATCTTTTTACATCAACTGCTAGAGCTGCTCGGCATTTCCCTGGGAGCCTACTACTACCGTTGGTTAAAACGCAAAAATTCGCAACAAAGTATTTTCGCGCCCGGTAACTTTGCGGTAGTGCTTGGCTGCCTAATAGGTGCAGGGCTGGGTAACAAGGCGCTTTTTTGGCTTGAGCATCCGCAACATTGGAATCAACTTTTCAACAACCCCCTATTAATTTTTCAAGGACAGTCAATCGTTGGCGGTCTTTTGGGTGGACTCTTGGGGGTAGAACTCAGTAAAAAATTTGCTGGCGTTTCCATCTCAACCGGTGATCTATTTGTCGGCCCTATTTTAGTAGGGCTCGCAATTGGACGCCTGGGATGTTTTTTTGCCGGGCTTAACGATGAAACTTTCGGTATTCCCACTCAACTACCCTGGGGCGTCGACTTTGGCGATGGCACGGCGCGTCATCCGACCCAGCTGTATGAAATTATCTTTGTACTCTGGCTCTGGTGGCTGCTGGAAAAATTAAAGCCTACCTTGGCGCGCGAACCAGGACTGACATTTAAAATTATGTTCAGCAGCTACTTAGTCTGGCGCCTGCTGATCGATTTTCTCAAACCCATTCCATTTGATTTTGGTTTGGGCATGGGCGGTATTCAATGGCTGTGCCTGGTCGCACTGGTTGCATACCTTCCTTTTGTATGGCTTGCTGTTAAACGCTGGAACAACCCACTGCACAGAGCAACTCAATGAGCCGCAAAGTTCGCCCCTATTTGTTTTACAACACCACTAGCTCTGTTTGCAGCCAATGCTTGCGTCAAATAGAAGCGAAAATTCTATTTAAAGATGACAAAGTCTTTATGGATAAGTGGTGCCCGAGCCATGGCACTGAGCGGGTCTTGATCAGCGATGACCTGGACTATTACCGTCGCGCGCGCGAAATTTATATCAAGCCGCCGGAGATGCCACAGCAATTTAATACCCGCATGACCTACGGTTGCCCCTACGATTGCGGCCTCTGCCCCGACCATATGCAACACTCCTGCCTGTCAATTATCGAACTCACGGACCACTGCAATTTGCGCTGCCCGGTTTGCTACGCAGGCAGTGGGCCAGAGCGGTTGAACCATCGCACACTGGAACAGGTGATTGCCATGCTCGATGCGGTAGTGGCCAATGAAGGCGAGCCGGATGTGGTGCAACTCTCCGGCGGTGAGCCAACCTTGCACCCGGATTTTTGGGAAATTCTTGAAGCCGCACGAGCGCGCCCAATCAAACACCTGATGATTAATACCAACGGCATTCGCCTTGCGCAGGAACCGGAGTTTGCCGAGCGCCTGGCCAGCTACGGCCCAGGATTGGAAGTTTATTTGCAATTTGATTCGCTGCGCGCCGAAGTTTTACAAGAATTGCGCGGTGCCGATTTAACCCGTATCCGCCAGGAGGCATTGACACAACTCAATCGCCACAGCATCTCCACTACGTTGGTGATGACGGTTAAACGCGGTTTAAACGACGATCAAATTGGCGAGGTAATTCAATTTGGCTTACAACAGCCCTGTGTGCGCGGCGTGACCTTACAGCCGGTGCAGGATGCCGGCCGGGTGGAAAACTTTTCCGCCAAAAACCGCCTGACGCTGAGTGAGGTACGACGCAAGATTGCACAGCAAAGTGAGTTGTTTACGCTGGATGACATAGTACCTGTGCCCTGCAATCCGGATACGCTGGCGATGGGCTATGCCCTAAAAATTGATGGCCAGGTGCAGCCGCTAACACGCTACCTGACGCCGGATGTACTTTTAGCAGGCGAGGCAAACACTATAGTGTTTGAGCGGGAGCCCGCCATCAAAGATAAAATCTTTACGCTTTTTTCCACCAACCACTCTCCGCAATCCCAAGCCAACTGTCTGTCTGAATTAATGTGCTGTCTACCCCAGATAGACGCACCTGGCCTGAACTACAACAACGTGTTCCGCGTATTAATTGTGCAGTTTATGGATGCGGTCAACCTGGACATACGCGCGCTTAAAAAATCCTGCATCCATATAGCCCAGCCGGATGGAAAATTAATTCCTTTTGAGGCGTTTAATTTATTTTATCGCGATGGCCAGCAGCAAACCTTGCGACAATTGCGCGCGGAGATTGCTAACCGCACGCAATTGTTCGAGCCAATCCAGTTAGTGGAAGAGCCCGTCGAGCATTAATAATTAAACTTGATACCCACACTGATACTTGAGGTTTCTGAGCCCAAAGCCACTTGCCCGGTAGCGGCAAAGCCGGGGTTGATCCAGTAGTTGCCTGCCAGGCTCAATTGGGTGTCGCCATCAAAGGCGGTGTGGTGCGCTAATTCCAGCTG
The DNA here is from genome assembly GCA_966251115.1 of uncultured Cellvibrio sp. GTDB lineage: Bacteria > Pseudomonadota > Gammaproteobacteria > Pseudomonadales > Cellvibrionaceae > Cellvibrio. Next base: position 2,165 of record CBINKF010000239.1, on the reverse strand, counting down.
GGCTTCCAGTTCGGGGCTGACAAAGCCGCGCAGGCCCACAGCCGCGATCAATCCCGAATCGCCTGTGCCGTGCTCGACCGAAATATTTTCATAACTCAGGGTGCCATAGAGCGACGAATCTGCGCCAAAGACTGTGTGCATGCCTGCCCCCAGGGAGAGCGCGGTAGAGCCGCAGCCTTTGTTGCCAGAGACATCTGCGAGCGCTGCGACGGCAAAAAAATCATTGTCCAAGGCTTTAGAACCGTTGAGGGCAATACCGCTCTGATGGCAATCGTAATCATCCAGATGTTGATTGGTGAATTGTATGGCGGCCTGGTTGTAACTGATATCCTGGGCCTGAGCCGCGCCCAGGGTACAACAAGCAGCCAGGGTGGTGGCGGAAATAAGGGTGAGTTTCATAGTGACTCCTTTATTGCTGAACCGGCAGGTGCGCAGTACCTGCGTTAAAAATGACGGGGGAATTATCCAGCTTGCAAAACCAACGGGGAGTGAACAGCGTCGCGCGGACGCAAGCTTTTACGAAAATATACTCGCGGGAATTCAGCGACAGTTCAGTGAGAAACTGCCGCTGTAAGGGGGTTGCTACTCAAGCAGTGGCAGCTGCGGTTCAGGCAACTGGCGCACGGCCTGCACCTGGTGAATACGCCGTCCCTCCATACTGACTATGCGGAAGTTATAGCCCGCGAGCTGCAACTCCTCGCCAATGACTGGCACGTGTTGCAGCTGTTCCAACAGCAGCCCCGCGAGGGTGAAGTAGTCGCCTTCGTCGTGCTCCAACCTAATTTTCAGGTGCTCTTCCAGCTGCTCCAGCGGCAGGCTGCCGTCGAGCAGCCAACCCTGGTCATTTTCCATCGCCAGAGGCTCATCCTGGGTGTCAGCCAACTCCCCGGCAATTGCCGCGAGCAAATCACTGGTAGTAATTACCCCTTTGATGCTGCCGTATTCATCAATCACTATGGCGAGCGGCAGCGGCTGCTGACGTAACATTTCCAGCACTTTGAGTGCACTGGTGCCCTCGGGTACAGCCAGGGGTTCGCGCGCGAGTTTGGATAGGTCCAGCGGTTGATTGCTTAATGCGGCGGTAAGCAGATCGCGGCTCTGCACGACACCCAAGAGGTTATCCAGCTCTTCACGCGCCACCAGCAGGCGAGTTTGCGGTGTGGTCTGCAGAATTTGCAGTAGCTGCGCCGGGGTCGCTTGCGCATCCACCCAGACTATATCCGGGCGAGGGGTCATCAGCGACTGCACCGATCTGTCGGCCAGTTGCAGCACGCTGCGAATCATATGCCGTTCACTGTGTTCAAAGGCCAGTTCCTCGTCGCCGGGTGAAGCCATAGCGGCTATATCGGCGCCCACTTCGTCGGCATCGCTGCGCCCGCCCAAGAGTTTAAGCACCGCATCGGCGGTGCGGTCGCGCAGTGGTCGCTCGCCAATTAAATTGCGCGTGCGGTTGGAGCGCGCCAGCTGGTTGAACACTTCAATCAGCACCGAGAAGGCGATGGCGCCGTAGAGATAGCCTTTGGGTATATGGATACCAAAACCTTCCGACACCAGGCTAAAGCCAATCATTAACAAAAAGCCGAGACAGAGCATCACCACCGTTGGGTGGCGATTGACGAATTCGGTGAGCGCCTTGCTGGCGATGATCATGATAAAAATTGCGATAACTACCGCAATCATCATTACTTCGACATGTTCCACCATACCCACGGCGGTGATTACGGCATCCAGTGAAAAAACCGCGTCCAGCACAATAATTTGCGCCACTACTGCCCAAAAAGCGGCGTGCGCACGGGTGGCATGGGGCGATTGAATTTTGCCCTCGAGCCGCTCATGAATTTCCACGGTAGCCTTGAAGAGCAGAAACACTCCCCCCAACAGCAAAATCAGGTCGCGCGCTGAAATATCCCGGCCCAGCAGACTAAACAGCGGATGGGTGAGGGCAACCAGCTTGGAGATTCCCGCCAGCAACAACAGACGCATAAGTAGCGCCAGGCTCAAACCGGTAACGCGCGCGCGGTCGCGCTGATGCTCGGGCAGTTTGTTGGCCAAAATGGCGATAAAAATAAGATTGTCTATACCCAGGACAATCTCTAACACCACCAGGGTTAACAGGCCCAGCCAGGCGCTGGGATCGGCGATCCATTCAAGAGTCATCAACTATT
>CBINKF010000238.1:0-5516 GCA_966251115.1 uncultured Cellvibrio sp. | reverse complement strand
GTATTTGCCTGAGCGGAAGGCGTGGACATTGACCCCCAGTTTATCGAGTGCTGTTTTGTAGTAGGAGAGGTAGCGACCATAGCCGGTCAGTTCAATTTCGCCCATGTTGTGCAGATAAATTTCATCGGCAAAGCTGGCTAGATAATATTGATCTTGTGAGTAGGCGTCGCTGGCGGCAATAATTTTTTTGCCGGCTGCTTTAAATTGTGTCAGGGCCTGGCCAATTTCATTCATTTTGCTGATGCCACCGCCAACCAGCCCTGCAGGCTCCAGCACGATAAGTTCAACTCTTGGGTCCTTGGCGGCATGATTAATGGCATCGACTAGATCGCGCACCAGGGTTTCGCTGTCTTTCGGGTCTTCATTGCCGAGCAGCATACTGGTTGGGTCCATATAGCTGCGCTGGTCTACCAGCAAGCCGGTAGGTGCCAGGCGCAAGGCAAATTTTGCCGGCAAGGGTTTAGGTGCGCTCGAGCCCAAAACGGCGAAAATCAAAACCACGATAAAAATAAATACCAGGTTTAAAAGCGTGTTGCGCAACCAGGTAATGGTGCTGCCAATTATCGAAAAAAAGCGGCGAATCAGTCCGGGTTTTGGCACTTGCTGATTGGGCTGCTGGTTGAGCGGTTGGCTGTGTTGCTGTCTGGGTGGTTCGTAATAATCTACGGGCACAGTAGTTTCCTTATTACAAGTTAAAAAATTTAAGCCTGATAGCGGTGACTGCCAGGTTTATCGCGGGTGGCCAAATAATAATGCCAGTACTGCAACCAGCGGCTGCTCATCATGGCCGAGATAAATAACAGGCAGACCAGGCAAGTAATCATCCAGTCGCTCCAGCTGCCGCGGCCCATCACAATAGGCACTATGGCAACAAAATAAATCAGGGTTACAAAGCACAGCCAGCTGTAGGAGCGGTGGCTGGCGCGGCGAATATCACGCAGGATTCCCGGGGCAAAAATAAGTAGCGGAATTGACTCCACCAGCAAAAAACTGAAGCTGCCATCGTCGCGTGTTGTATTTAAAAAACAAAATAAACCCAACAGTGAAAAATAACTGGTTAGCACCAGGGCGCGACCCCAAAGCAGTTTTAAATGTATCAGGTGCCCCTGATGCTTGGTGATGATGAGCGGTTTATGACGCGATCGCGTTCTTTGCGTTTCCGGATGTTCGTTCGACATAATTAGGTTTAAATCCACTTAAGCCAGTTTTAATGCCAGCTGGCCAATTCGTTGCCCGAGTGCCCGACAAAGATTAATTTCATCGGTGGTTAATTTGTTGGGATGGCTGCCACTGGCCAGATGCGACGCACCGTAGGGTGTGCCGCCGCTGGTAGTATTGTGCAGGCTGGCTTCGGCATAGGGGATGCCAGCGATTACCATGCCTTGATGCAGGAGTGGCAGCATCATGGAAATCAGCGTGGACTCCTGGCCGCCGTGCAGGGTTGATGTTGAGGTAAAAACAGCAGCGGGTTTACCGATTAAATCGCCGTTCAACCAAAGCGCCGAGGTGGAATCGAGAAAATATTTTAACGGTGCAGCCATGTTGCCGAAGCGGGTAGGGCTGCCCATGATTAAACCGGCACAGTGCTTTAAATCATCTTCAGTGACATACACGGCACCCTCGCTGGGTATAGATGCTGCTGTCGCTTCAGTGACGGGCGATATCGCCGGAACTGTACGCAGTCTCGCCTCCAGGCCGCCGGTTTGCTCAACCCCGCGCGCTATCTGCTGTGCCATGGCTAGCGTTGAGCCATGGCGGGAGTAATAAAGGATCAAAATATAAGGTGTCATAACTACTGCTTGAGTGACAAGGATGAAAAATTACCGGTTAGAGGATATCGAGAACCCGCTCGGGTGGGCGACCTATAATGGCCTTGCTGCCGACTATCGCAATGGGTCGCTCAATCAATTTAGGGTTTTCAACCATGGCTTTGATTAATTTGGCTTCGCTCAGGGAGTCATCACCTAAACCCAGCGCTTTATAGGCATCTTCGCCCTTGCGCAACAGCTCCCGCGCCCCTATGCCCAGTTGCTCCAGCAGGGTTTTAAGCTCTTTGGTGCTGGGTGGCTGCTCGAGATAAAGGCGTACCTCAGGTTCTTGTCCCCGTTCACGTAACAAGGCAAGCGCTTCGCGCGATTTTGAACAGCGAGGGTTGTGGTAGAGTGTAACCATTACTTGGACCTGCAATTTAAATAGACCTGTAACTTAAAATAAACCTGTAACCTAAAAAAGCCCGATTATAGCTGTTTAGTCGGCGCTGACTATGAAGGAATCCGTTAAACCATGTCCGAAATCTTTCCTGCCAAAAGCCAAGCGATTGAAGAGTTACAGCAGCGCTGGCAGTGGTTGAAGGGGTTTGTGCTGCTCATAGTGCAGCAATATCAGGCCAAGCACTGCCAAAAAAGCGCTGCCTCGCTGACTTATATGACGCTCTTCGCCACAGTGCCCATGATGACCGTGACCTATTCCATGTTCTCGATTATCCCGGCATTTCAAAATTTGGGCGATCAGTTACAAAATATGCTGTTCGACCATTTTTTGCCCAGTAGTGAGCAGGATATTACCAAGTACCTGAAAAGCTTTTCGGAGCAGGCGCGTCAGTTGACGGTATTTGGAGTGGCTTTCCTGTTGGTATCAGCCTATTTAATGCTGAAAAATATTGAAAAAAACTTTAACGCCATCTGGGGCATTGCGCGTGGACGTCACGGGATATCCAACTTTTTGCTCTACTGGGCGATTTTAAGCCTGGGGCCACTGTTGTTGGGCTTGGCGCTGGCGATGAGCACTTATCTCACCTCATTTCGATTATTGGTAGGTAACTACGACACCCTGGGGTTATTGCAATGGGTGCTTAAGTACGTGCCCTGGCTGCTCACCTGGGCGGCGTTCACGCTGCTATTTGCCGCCGTGCCCAACTGCAAGGTTCCAGTGCGCGACGCACTAATTGGCGGTCTGGTAACCACTCTGGCATTTCAAGGCCTAAAGGCCATCTTTGGGTGGATTGTCAGCCATTCTTCTTTCACCCTGGTTTACGGCGCTTTCGCTGCCTTGCCACTGTTTTTGCTGTGGGTGAATTTCACCTGGATGGTTATTCTGGGTGGGGCAGTTTTTGTTCACAGCATCAAGTTTTACCAGATTGGCCTGCGCGATCGCAGTTATCCGGATTTGTTTGCCGCGCTGGTGGTTATCTGGCGCTTATACGAATCCTCAACGCGCGGTCAGGTAATGAGCGAATGGCAGATCCTGCAGCAGGGCATCAGTACCCAGCAGTGGCAGCGACTGAGTAATCGGCTGCTCAACTATCATGTTATCACCCAGACCCAGCAGGGCGATTTTGTGCTTTGCTACGATTTAAAATTGCTTACCCTGGGTCAGCTCAGCCTCTGGCTGTGCCTGCCGCCGCAATTGCCACCGGTGGAGAATCTGGATGACAGCCTGCCCTGGTTGAACCAGGCGCGCGAGCATTTGGGCAGGGTCGACAAGTTTCGCTATGAACTCTGGGATATATCACTGGACGCTTTTTTTGCCGGGGGCGGTCTCAAACACCTGGATATCGCCAGGTTGGAAGGCTAATAGTGGCGGTTGTAGGGGCAAATGGATGGCGTCAAAATCAAGTTTAAAAAATCGTTAAAAAACACTTTATTGGGTAAAGTCTGGCTATACTCAGCCAAGACCTTTTAACTTTTGACCGAACGGACGCAGAAATCGGAAGACTTATATCCACACTATGGCCACACCTCTGCTGATTTGCGATGACTCTATGATGGCGCGTAAACAAGTGGCGCGCTCACTTCCCCCAGACTGGGATGTAGAAATCACCTTCGCCACCAATGGCCAAGAGGGCCTACAGGCTATTCGCGACGGCCGCGGTGAAATGGTCTTTCTCGACCTGACAATGCCGGAAATGGATGGCTATCAGGTACTTGAGGCGATTAAATCCGAGGGCCTAAATGCCATGGTGATCGTGATTTCGGGCGATATTCAACCCGAGGCTCACAGCCGCGTGACCTCCCTTGGCGCTATGGACTTTATCCAAAAGCCGGTCAGTTCTGAAAAGTTGGAAGTTACCCTGAAAAAGTTCGGTCTGATTTAAGCGAGCACCTGCAAGCCTCCCCAATTTTTCCTTCCTTTACCCGGGGCGTTAGAATAACCCCTGTATCCCAAGAACCCGGCGGGCAGAGTGCACTTGCCCAGGCCCGGCGGACAACCACTCAGAGGCAAGATGCAGTTTTCCCGATTTGGCCAAAAGCTTTGTACCGAGGCTGGCATAGTTACGCTTATGGATGATTTGGGTGAAGCCCTGCGCGTTAACCCGGATATGATTTTTATGGGGGGTGGAAATCCTGCGCGCATCCCTGAAATGGAGCGAGCGTTTGAGCAGGCCTTGCGCGAAGTGATGCAGAATCCGCGCGAGCTGCAGCAACTGCTAGGGGTATACCAGCCTCCCCAGGGTGATGCGGAACTGTTGGATAAGCTGGCACAGACGCTAAACAGCGAATACGGCTGGCAGCTGTCGCGCGCCAATATCGCCCTGGCCAATGGCAGCCAATCGGCTTTTTTTCTGCTTTTTAATCTGTTTGCCGGTGAGTATCCCGACGGCAGCCGCAAGCGCATCCAACTGCCACTGACTCCTGAGTATCTGGGCTACAGCGATCAGGGCATAGCGGCTGATACCTTTATCGCCAGCAAGCCCAGTATCGAAATGCTGCCGGGCGGATTCTTTAAATATCACGTGGATTTCAGTCAACTGAAAATTACCACTGCTACCGGGGCGCTCTGTGTTTCGCGCCCAACCAACCCCACGGGTAATGTGCTTAGCGACGAGGAAATGGCGCGCCTGGACGCTTTGGCGCGCGAGCACCAGGTACCCTTTATTGTCGATGGCGCCTATGGCACGCCTTTCCCCCGAATTATCTTTGCCGATGCCGAACCTCACTGGAACGCCAATACCATCCTGGTACTCAGCCTTTCCAAGTTGGGTTTGCCCGGTGCCCGCACCGGTATAGTCATTGCCAACCCAGAGGTAATCCGCGCCTTTGCGCGCGCCAATACCATTCTCAACCTGGCGACGGGTAATTTTGGCCCGGCGCTGCTGCGCCAATTGCTGCAGGGCAATCAGGTGCTCAGTTTGAGTCGCGATCTGGTGGGCCCCTTCTATCGCGCCAGAATGGAGGACGCCGTGGCGCGTTTTCAACGGCATTTGCACGGCCTGCCTTGTTATATCCACAAACCGGAAGGGGCGATTTTTTTGTGGCTGTGGTTCAAGGATTTGCCGATTTCCAGCCAACTGCTTTATGAGGCTTTAAAGAAACGTGGCGTGTTGGTGGTTTCGGGGCACCATTTTTTCCCCGGCCTGGAGGAGGACTGGCGCCACTGCCATGAATGTATCCGTGTCACCTACTGCCAGGATGCCGAGGTAGTGGAGGAGGGCGCGCGAATTATTGGCGAGCTGGTGCGCGAGGTCTATGGCCGAGGTCAGGTTGATTTAGTGTAGTAATGGACGCCAAGTTAACGAG
>CBINKF010000237.1:0-5529 GCA_966251115.1 uncultured Cellvibrio sp. | reverse complement strand
CGACGCGTCCTGGCTGGTAATTCAAAATGCTTCGGGCACTGGGCCTGGCGAGTTAAATTGCAGTCTTGACTCACAGGGTTTGGCGTCGGGTATATACACGGCGCATGTAAAAATCAGCGATACCAACGACGAATCTAACACCGGTTTGGCTGAAGTTAAACTCTATGTTGTAGATCCTTTGGTATTTACGGAAACTCAAGGTCAGCTCACCTATGTAAATGCACTTTTACCCAATGATTATAAAAAGACATTGGATGTTTTCGCAGATGCCAACACCCAATGGACCTTATCTTCCGATCAAAGTTGGTTATCTATAGCTTATGGGCCACTAACAGGTTCACAAAGCCCGGAGGTCACTGTATCCCAGTGGCAGCTTATGCCGGGCGACTATACAGCAGTGATTACTGCACAGGATATAAATAACAATGCTAACAGGTCGCAATATACATTGAATGTGCATGTGCAACCCAAAATTGAAATTTCGCCAGATGTAAACGCGGCAGTGGCGCAATTGGCGTATAAGCAGTTTATATACGGATCGAGTGAAAATAACGCGACCTTGGTTTTGCCTTTTAGCGCAGGAGACCTTACGCAATGGCAAATGAGTGCATCACAAGATTGGTTAAGTTTCGATACGGATGCCGGATCAGGCAGCGCCAGTGTGAATGCTTTTATTGATGTTAGTAAACTCGGACCGGGAAGTTTTGATGGAAGTATTACAATTGCAGATAAGGAATACACGGACAATAAGCAAAATATCGACTTAAATGTTTCTGTGCTTGCTCCTGAGTTAAATTTGTCCAGTGATAATTTGGTGTTGGGAGGCGAGGACGGTATTGGTAGCCGGGAGGCAAGTTTAACCTTTGCTGTTAACACCGGCACCAATGCATACCCGTATTCCATTGCCGTAGAAACCGAAAACCATCAAGACTGGTTGAAAGTTGATACCGCAAACGGAAATGTTTCTGCAGCAGGTGTTACCGCGCTATTTAGTGCTGACGCAGAAGCCCTGCACTCAGGTATTTACAAGGCCAGCGTAACTCTGACTGCCCAAGTTAATCTCATTACGTTGACTAAAACTATAGCAGTTACCTTAAATAAGGAGGCAAACCGTTTAGTGGTGAGCAGTCAGGGGGTTGCGTTTACCGCGAGCCTAAGTAAATCTGTGCTTAGTCGCACACTGTATATCCTGAGTTCCATTGCTAGAAATGATGTGACTTGGTCCGCAAGCTCTGACCAATCCTGGCTAAGCGTAACTCCCAGCGGCACCACCGGAGGCGCCTTGGTCTTGACGGCAGATGACTCCTTGCTAGCTGCTGGCTCGACCTATTTCGCCACGGTTACCGTGAGTTCATCTGATGTCGAAGTAGAAAATGAAGAAACCATTCGCGTTGGCTTAACGGTTTTAGCTGATGACCCGCTCGATGTTCCCATTAATATAGATACGGATAAAGGCTACGGCGATTTTGCGGTAGGCATGGTCCAATATGGATTGGTTGCAAGTCCAGTTGAACCCCTGGTATTTATTAATTTGAACAATCAAATTAAGGCGTACAATGTTTTTACTGGAATGGTTGAGCGTACTTTCCCTCAAGTGACGGCCAACGCAGGAAGTATGACAATAAGTCAGGATGGTGCCTATTTGTTTGTTTATGACCTAAGCAACCATGAAGTGGTAGAGTTGGATTCAGCCTCCGGTGAAGTTGTTCATCGCTACCCTGCTACCTATACTGGTTGGGGCAATATTTCAGATCTTATGCCAGGGTATATTCGCCCGGCGGGGCATGCCTTACTCGCAGGTGCGGGAGATTATATTTATGATCTTGATAATCAACAGGTGATCAATTCAAGTTCTTCTCCGTCGGTCGTTGGATACAGTCTTTCCACTAATCAGCGCCCCGACTGGCTGGCGGCAAATGATGGCAGCTTGTATCAATATAAATATTCTGCTTTGGATAAAGGCGATGGTGTATTGTCGAGTGAAAGCATATCTCATGTGGCATACGCAGAAGGCAAGCCAGGGCAGGCTTGCGTAAACAGCCAGAGCACCCGAGTGTACACAGCAAGTGGAGCGCCCTATTATTTTCCTGGCGTTGGAATCCAAAGCCAAAATTTAGAACAGTCCTTACCTGGTACGGCGTATCCCAACGCTCTTCAGTGTGGTTGGAATGGTTTGGTCATTGGTGGTGCGAGCGCCTATTATGATGCAGAAGACATATTTGTTTACGACAGTGAAACGGGTAATAGTCTGGGCAATTTAAGCTCTTCCACCAAAACGGGCTACCGAGCCCTGCTGGATCGGGGGCTGGCGTTGTCGGGCGATAATCAGCGAATTATTGCGCTCAGCATAAATAATGGTTCGCCCAATTTTGTTCAAATTCATTTCATGAATTTGCCTTGAGTTTTATTAATTTTTATCCTCCAAAAGCCTCACAACCGCGAGGCTTTTTTTTGGGCTAGAAACTGGAGGGGGCGGCTCATTCCTGTGTCTTTTTAATGGTGGAGAGGCAGTTTTGAATCTGCGTTTCTCAGCATTAGTGTATAGATCAGCGTAAAACTTTCATTTTGATGATTTTACTGCGCATAAACCCGGATATATAAATGGACGCATCATGAATAAAATATTTTCTGCTCTAGTGATTTGCTTGTGGGTCAGTTCCTGTGCCACAAAGCCAAGCTTACAAAAGCCAGTTGCAATAAATAGCGCAAGGACTATGTCATTGTTTCACTCAGCTGTGTTGGAGCAGACGATGCACACGCTTCAACCGCTTAATGCTGATAAAAATATTATTTACTATCAGACTTACGGTGGGGGCGGGCTAGGCGTTGGTCTGTTAGGGCCTTTTGGTGTTATGGCTAATATAAAAATGATTGAAGCTAACACGAGGAAGGATGTGGCGCAGATGACAGGTAAGTTAGCTGTGATGCCCGCCAATATATTTGCCGCTAGTGCTGAAACTCGCCATTGGCATATTTCTCCTGAAGGCCCCACCCAGGGGACGCGGTTTTGCCCATACTTGTTGGTGGAAAAAACCGAAGGGGATGTTTTGCTGTTTGCAGCAGCGGTGTTAATTGATACGGGGGATAAACTTCCCAGTAAGTATTTGGTGGAGTTGCCCCTTAGAAAAAGCGTAACTGATATTGCCGCCTTGGATGAAGCGGGAGTGGCGGAGTTAGGCGCAGCTTTGCAAGGGGGATACGATCTTTTGCTCGATCGTATCGAACTGGAGGAGCACGCAACACCTGCAGCAGAGCAGCAGGTGTTAATCAGATCGGAATTTCTTACACCCAGGTTCGGTTTCGAGTTGCCGGGAACCATAGTTGCTCAATCCGAGGCCATTGTGTGGTTGCGTATCAGCGGCTCTGTAGCCGGTGTAAGGGTGGCCGACGTTAATTTAAAGCCAACTGGGAAAAAATAATGGTTTTGGCGGAAGATTAGTATATAGACAACTTTACCGCCGCGCCTGAATGACTCAGACCTATGCTGAAGAAGTTTGGCGCGATGCCGTAAAGCGGCTGGGAATTAAGGTGTGATGAGTGCCTGCGCGGCGAGAAATTTGGGGGCACTGCTTATTACCCAAAAGAAAATTCCATTCATCGAGGTGGAGAAAGCCTCGCAAAAACTTAATGGTGGCGCGCTGTACAGCCCGGTTAGGTTGGACTTCCGCTGTCGCTTTTAATTTGGTTAAATTTTTACCTAGGGCTGGTTAAAACTCACATCCTTCATCGCCTGCATAGGCGCACTTTCCGATTCAATCAACTGATCGCCTTTTTGGTCGATAAACAAAACGGCTATGCCGTTGTCGTTGGCAATTTGCATACCTTCGCCACTGCCGAGACAGTTAAGTGCTGTCGACCAGGCATCGGCGACTGTTGGGTTTGGGTTAAGCACAGTGACTGATACTGTATCGTGCTCAACCGGTTTGCCCTGGCGCGCATCCAAAATATGACTATAGCGTTTGCCATTACTATCAAAAAAATGGCGGTAGGTACCGGAGGTCATTAAGGCGAGTGGAATGCCGCTGTTAAACTGCACTATCTTTTGCAGTTTGCGCTCATTCGGCAGCGGCTTTTCCAGGGCAACGCGCCAGGGGCTGCCATCGCTTTTGTGGCCAGCGGTTTGCAGTTCACCGCCTATCTCCACTAAATAATTTTGCACATCGTATTTTTTTAAAATGCTCACTACGCGGCCAACGCTGTAGCCCTGGCCAATGGAGGAGATATCGATGCGCAGCTCCGGATTGCCTTTGCGCAACTGGTGATCATTAAGTGTTTCCAGTTTGTTCATGCCTACTTCCGCCATGGTCTGCTCAAGGATTGGCTGATCGGGTGGAGTGAATACATCCTTTTTAAAGCCCCATAAATCAAACAGTGGTTTTATGGTCAGGTCGTAGCAGCCATGGCTGGCCAGGTACACTTTGCGCGCCTGCTCAACCAGGGCGACAATTTCCGGGTCTACATCTATGGGGTCTGTGGTTTTTTGTGCGTTGAATTTTTCAATCAGGGAGTCATCGCGGTAGTTGGAAAATACATCGTCGATGCGCTCCAGTTCTTCGGCAACCGCTTTTTCAATTTCTTCCGGAGAGCCTTTGTCGGCCAGTTGATAGGTTATATGGTAGGTGGTGCCCTGGGCGTACCCTTCAATGCGGGGTACCTGGGGGGCTTTGCTGCAAGCGCCGAGGATGAGGCTGAGTGAGACGGCTAGGGCAAGGCTTGGGGCACGGCGAAAATTTTTCATCTAATGGTCCCGGTTACATCAAGTGGCAGGCGTTTATCAGCTGGCTATTATAGTAGCAAGGGGGGCTCATGTGTTTTTTGTTAGCAGGGAGCGGACACGCAGGTTTGGGTGTTAACGGGTTAATAGATACTAATTTACAGCTAATTTGCAGGGAGTTGATCATGCTTTATTCAGCGAATCAGACCAGCGCGCGCTTGATGCTGGAGTTTGCCCAGCGCATCTGGATTGAGCAAAACCCCAATGCCAACCAAGTGGATCAGGAGCGCTACCTGCTCCTGCAGGATCTGTATATTAAGGCGCGCAGCTACAGGATTATTAATAAAGTGGCCTTCTGGTTTGCTTTGGTGTTGGGGATTGCCCTGGTGCTTTGGCCGCTGGCGGCTGAGCTCTCCGATAGCTTTGGCTGGCGCAAGGACTTTTTTACCTCTGCCATAGTGCAAACTACCATCACCGCCTTTGCCGGCTTAACCTTCGCCATTTACTCCCACTATAAAAAGCGCCAGATGTACACCGAAAACTTGATGCGCTCTGTGGTTTATACGCCCGAGTGGGAGCAAACTCTGGTGGATAGGGTGATTAAAGAAATGGAACGCATAGATGCGGGTTTTGGTTTTGCCGGGTTTATGCCGAAAAAGGCCAGGGACAAAGGCACAAAAGCAGTGGACGACGATTAACTTTCAGCTTCAGGTGAATTATCACTATGCCACATAGGGCGCATTTGTTTTCCCTGCGTGTGGGCCATGCCCTGCGCGAATCCTGTATTCAACAAGACTACACCTGGCGGCGATTTG
>CBINKF010000236.1:0-5538 GCA_966251115.1 uncultured Cellvibrio sp. | reverse complement strand
TGTCGAAGCACGGCATCTCAAATTCAAAGTAGGTCGCGTGGCGGAACAGTGGCATAAAAACTGTTTGGCCGTCGGTTTGTCGCAGGGCTTTATAGAGCCTTTGGAAGCTACTGCACTGGATATGGTGCAAGAGACAGTTGCGCGTTTTATAGAAGCCTACAATCGCGGCGACTATAGCGATCGCTATCGCGCTGAATTTAATCAGCGGATCAACGCCCGCTTTGACGCGGTTCGCGATTACATAGTCTGCCACTACCGTATAAGTTCCCGTACCGATACCGACTATTGGATCGAGAATGGCCGCAATGAAAAAATTTCCAACTCACTGCGTTCAATCCTGGTGGCTTGGGTACAGGGGAAAAATATTACCGATGAGTTAGAGCGCCAAAAGCTGGACGCCTATTTTCCCAACGTATCCTGGAGTTGCCTGCTTGCTGGAAAAGGCATTTATCCCATGCAAGAGCAATTGAAACCCGGTAATGAATTGGCGCACCAGTTTGACTTAAACCAGGTGCGAAAATATCTGCGAGGCTGCGCGCTAAATTTCAAACCCCATATGGAGCACTTGGCTGCCCTGGCCGGTAATGTAGAAAACTAGGGCGGGCACCTCTATTTGACCGTTGAAGCGATAACAATAACTCACAGGTGTATGTATGAATACTCACAAACAAGGCTTATTGTCCTGCTGTGCGAAGCAGGTAGGTACAGGTTTCTGGGGGCTGGTTTTGTGGCTGGTCCTTCCTGTATTTGCCTGGGCGCAGGCGGTTAAACATTTGGAGCCTGCCAACTGGTGGGTAGGTATGAAATACCACCAAGTACAGTTGTTGATTAATGGCGAGCACCTGGGTGCCCTGGAGCCCAGGGTAAATTACCCTGGGGTGCGTATTATCGATGTTACCCGGGTTAAAAGTCCCAACTATCTATTTGTTACTCTGGATATAGCGCCGAATGCCAAACCCGGTCAGGTTGCTATAGAGCTGCTGGCTGCAGAGGAGGTTAAAACGCTGGCCAACTTTTCGTTAAAAGCTCGCGCAAAGGACTCGGCGGAGCGTCAAGGCTTTGCCAATAAAGATGCAATTTATTTATTGGTGCCAGATCGCTTTGCCAATGGCGATAATCGCAACGACACAGTCGCTCAGCTAACAGAAAAAGCTAATCGCAGTTTTAATGGCGGGCGCCACGGTGGCGATTTAAAGGGTATGGAGCAGCATCTGGATTACATTAAGTCCATGGGCTTCACCCAAATTTGGCCGACGCCTTTGCTGGAAAATAATCAGCCAGAATATTCTTATCACGGGTACGCTGCGACCAATAACTACCAAATAGATGCTCGCTTTGGCAGTAATGAGGATTATCGCCACTTTGTGGCCGCTGCCAAAAAGAAGGGCATAGGTGTTATTCAGGACATAGTGCTTAATCATATAGGCTCCAAACATTGGTGGATGAGTGATTTACCCGCCGACGATTGGCTAAACTTTCAAAGTGACTTTCTGCAAAATCACTATGTTCAAACGACGCACAGGCGCACCACGGTTCAAGATCCCTATGCGGCACTTGCCGATAAGGCGCAATTTTCCGGCGGCTGGTTTGTGCAGACCATGCCGGATTTGAATCAGCGCAATCCATTGTTGGCGCGCTACCTGATACAAAATTCACTCTGGTGGATTGAGTACGCCGGTTTAAGTGGAATTCGCGAAGATACCTACAGTTATGCCGACAAGGATTTTTTGTCGCAGTGGGCCAAAACCATTTTGGATGAGTATCCCAATTTCACTATGGTGGGCGAGGAGTGGACTAGCAATCCGGCGTTAATTGCCCATTGGCTTAAAGGCAAGGTCAATCCCGATGGCCATGTTGGCTATATGCCAAGCATGATGGACTTTCCCATTCAAGATGCCCTGCCTAAAGCACTTACTGAGGATGAGGGTTGGGATACAGGTGTTATGCGTCTGTACGAAACACTCGCCAATGATTTTCAATACCCGGACCCGTTTCATTTGGTGGTATTTGCCGAGAACCACGATACCCCGAGAATTTTTTCGGTATTAAACCAGGACCCGGATCTCTATCGTATGGCGATGGCGTATTTGTGCACTATGCGCGGTATACCGCAGTTTTTTTACGGGTCCGAAATTTTGCTTACCAGCCCCAAACAGCGCGATGACGGCGCGGTGCGTGCGGATATGCCCGGCGGTTGGAGTGGCGACAGTATTAACGCCTTTAATAGACGAGGTTTAACGGCGCAACAAGCAGATGCCCAGCGCTATTTAAAGCGTTTATTAAATTGGCGCAAACACAACACGGCGGTGCAAACAGGTAAGTTAATGCATTTTGTTCCGCGCGATGGCGTTTATGTTTATTTTCGCTATGACAATCACTCTACTGTGATGGTGGCGCTAAACAAAAATAAACACGAAACCGCTCTCGATTTGCAACGCTTTAGCGCATTATTGGCGGGCAAGAAAAGTGCGCAGAATGTGATGCTGGGAACCAACGTGAATTTACTGGACAAGTTAAATTTGCCGGCGCGCTCCGCTACCATTATTGAACTGCAATAGGTTTTCTTGCGTTATTAAAACAACGACAGCTTTGCTAGAGAGAAAACCATGAAATCATTTAATACAATCAAGCACTGGTTGTGGCTACCCGTGTTTGGCTTGATCGGCAATATTGCCTCGGCCGCTACAGAATCTGTTGTATCACCCGATGGCAATATTATTTTTACGGTTAATGACGATGCGGGTATTCCCCACTATTCGGTAAATTACAAAGGCGGCCAGGTATTGGCGCCTTCGGCGCTCGGCCTGGAATTTAAGGATGTCGATGCCTTTGTGCGCGACCTGAAAATATCTGCTGCCGATACCGACAAGGTTAATAACACTTGGGAGCAGCCTTGGGGTGAGCGCCGCCTGGTAAAAGATCAGCATAACGAGTTGCTGGTCACATTTGTTGGGCTCGGCGATAGCAAAAAAAATATGAACCTGCGCGTGCGGGTGTTTAACGATGGGCTGGGTTTTCGCTATGAAGTACCCGAGCAGCCTGGTTTGGCGACTAGCCCTAACGGCGAAGTAGATATTATCGACGAAAAAACGGAGTTCACCGTTGCAGAGCCCGCCAAAACCACCGCCTGGTGGATTCCCGGGCGCGGCTGGAATCGCTACGAGTTTTTATATCACACCACGCCCTTAAACCAACTCGATCGTGTGCATACACCACTGACATTCAAATTGCCCAGTGGGGTGCATGTCAGCATCCACGAAGCGGCGCTGGTGAACTATGCGGGCATGGTGTTAGATCAGCAGCGCGACGGTGTGCTTAAGGCAGACCTCACGCCCTGGTCTGATGGTATTCGCGTTAAGACTCATTTGGGTTTTAAAACCCCCTGGCGCACCGTGCAAATTTCTCCCGACGCCAAAGGTTTGCTCAATTCCAGTCTCATTTTAAATTTGAATGAACCTAATAAGCTCGGCGACGTGTCCTGGGTTAAGCCGGGTAAATACCTGGGCGTGTGGTGGGGCATGCACGTCAATAAAAACACCTGGGGCTCGGGGCCCAAACACGGCGCGACTACCGCCAATACCGAGGCGTATATGGATTTCGCCGCAGCTCACGGCTTTGCCGGGGTGCTGGTGGAAGGTTGGAACCAGGGCTGGGATGGCGATTGGTATCACAACGGCGATATTTTCAGTTTCACCAAAGCGTATGACGATTTTGATTTGCCCGCCATTACAGCCTATGGCAAAAGCAAGGGTGTTTATTTAATTGGGCATCATGAAACCTCTGGCGCAGTGACCAACTACAAAAATCAAATGGCTGATGCCTACGACCTCTATAAAAAAGTTGGCGTGCCTATGGTAAAAACCGGTTACGTCGCCGACGGTGGCCATATCAAACGCGTTGATGATAAAGGTATTGTGCGCAACGAGTGGCACGACGGTCAGTTTATGGTGGGTGAATATCTGCGCTCGGTTACTGAAGCGGCCAAGCGCCATATCAGCATAGATACCCATGAACCCATTAAAGATACCGGATTGCGTCGCACCTACCCCAACTGGTTGGCGCGCGAAGGGGCTCGGGGGCAGGAGTTTAACGCCTGGGGCTCGCCACCTAATCCACCAGAACATACCTTAATGCTTGCCTACACACGCATGTTATCCGGCCCTATGGATTACACTCCTGGCATATTTAATCTTGCACCTTACGGATTAGACGCGGAAAACCGCGTGTGTAATACCCTCGCCAAAGAGCTGGCGCTTTATGTGGTGCTTTATAGCCCCATTCAAATGGCGGCGGATTTAATTGAAAACTACACTGAAGCGGATGGTAAAACCCTGAAGCCTGGTTTCCAGTTTATTGTGGATGTTCCCACCGACTGGGAAGAGAGCAAGGCGATAGCCGGTGAAGTGGGCGATTATGTTGTCTTCGCACGCAAAGAGCGCAAAGCTAAGGGCAAAGGGAAAGACTGGTATCTGGGTGCTATCACCGACGAGAATCCGCGCCAAGTTTCCTTTGCACTCGATTTTCTCGATAAGGGTAAAAAATACCAGGCGCAAATTTACCGCGATGGTGATAAGGCCGAGTGGCGCCACAACCCTTACGATATGGTTATTGAAAATAAACTGGTTACTGCTAAAGACAAGCTCAGTTTTAAACTGGGTTCCAGCGGTGGTGTCGCCATACGTTTTAAAGCGCTCTGATTATTTTAATTAGCGTCAACTTACCAAAAAGGGCGCCTGCTATAGGCGCCTTTTTTTTGAGTGAGTGCGGAATTATCGGGAGAAAAAGCGATGAAAAAATTAATTCTGTTTGCCAGCGCGCTAGCAGGGCTTGGCCTGCTGGTAGCGGCCTGCAGCCAACAAAATACCAAATCGAATGTGGCGGAAACGGGCCCGGTTAATCCGCAGAGTTCAGAGCGGGCAGGCAAGCCGGTGGTGTATCAAATGTTCACCCGCCTGTTTGGCAACACCAATACCACCAATAAACCCTGGGGTACCATTGAAGAAAATGGTGTGGGCAAATTCAACGATATTAACGACGCCGCGCTCGAGGGGATAAAATCGCTGGGTGTGAATTATGTATGGTACACAGGCGTGCCGCACCACGCGGTTATTCGCGATTACACCGCCGATGGCATCAGCAATGACGACCCGGATGTGGTAAAAGGACGCGCTGGCTCACCCTATGCGGTCAAGGACTACTACTCGGTTGATCCAGATCTGGCGGTGATTCCGACGCGGCGCTTGCAGGAGTTTGAAGCATTAATCGCGCGCACCCATCAGCACGGCATGAAAGTTATTATCGACATAGTGCCCAACCATGTTGCGCGCGCTTACCACTCTATTGCCAAGCCCGCCGGGGTACGCGATTTTGGTGAAGATGATAATGCCAGCCTTGAATACGCGCGCGACAATAATTTTTACTATGTGGTGGGTGAGCCATTTAAAGTGCCTGAACCGGAGCGCGGTTACAAACCCGTAGGCGGCGAGTCAAACCCAATGGCCGATGGTCAGTGTGACGAATACCCGGCTAAATGGCCCG
>CBINKF010000235.1:0-5544 GCA_966251115.1 uncultured Cellvibrio sp. | reverse complement strand
ATCGGCAGCGGTAGCGGAGCGCGCGGTATCCATCGCCTCTAACGGCGCGAAAGTAGTACAGAACACCATCCACGGGATGGATACCATCCGCGAGCAGATCCAGGATACTTCCAAGCGTATTAAACGCCTCGGTGAATCGTCTCAAGAGATCGGTGACATCGTAAGCTTGATTAACGACATCGCCGACCAGACCAACATCCTCGCACTTAACGCGGCAATCCAGGCATCTATGGCCGGTGACGCGGGCCGCGGCTTCGCGGTGGTAGCGGACGAAGTACAGCGCCTTGCGGAGCGTTCTGCAGCGGCAACCAAGCAGATCGAGGCGCTGGTTAAAACCATTCAGAACGATACCAACGAAGCGGTAATTTCGATGGAGCAAACCACCTCTGAAGTGGTGCGCGGAGCTCGCCTGGCGCAGGACGCGGGTGTGGCACTGGAAGAAATTGAAAACGTATCCACCTCGCTCGCGGAATTGATCCAGAACATTTCCAACGCCGCGCGCCAACAGGCGTCGTCTGCGGGCCACATTTCCAACACGATGAATGTTATTCAGGAAATTACCACCCAGACCTCTGCCGGTACTTCAGCTACCGCTCAGTCGATTGGTAACCTGGCCGCTATGGCCCTCGACCTGCGTGAATCTGTGGCCGGTTTCAAACTGCCGGAAGAGGATATGTCTGACGCGCGTATCCAGGCAGCTCAACACGCTATGGCGAAAGCGCCAACTCTGGATTTTGAGGCCGGCGAAGACAGCGAGGAAATTATTGACCTCGATGACGAGCTTCTTCCCGAAGAAGACATCTACGCCCAATCATCCAGAGCCTGATAAATGGAGCCCTGCGGGGCTCCTGTTTTGCAACAGGTGACAGCACTCTAAATGGCTTGGTCGTTACGCTCCCTTCCCTCGCTTAGCGAAGCCCAGTTTGCCCAGTGGGGCAAACTGCTCGAAGAGCGCACAGGCATCCAATTGGTGTTCCAGCAGAAAGCCTGGCTGGAATCCCAAATGTCCACACGCATGCGCGATCTGGGCATCGAGGATTACGACAGCTATTTCACCTTTGTCAGCGGCAACCCCAATCAGCCCGATCTGGACAGCAAACTTGAGTGGGCGCGCCTGGTGGATCGCATAGCGGTAAAAGAAACCAGCTTTTTCCGCCACCGCGACTCCTTTGAGTATGTCCGCCAATACCTGCAAAACAAAATTAACAACCAAACCCTGAAAGACAGCTTTGACGTCTGGAGCCTGGGCTGCGCCACCGGCGAGGAGCCTTACTCCCTGGCCATGGTAATTAACGACTGTTTCGAATTGGCGGCGCTCGACCCCTACTACGGCATAACCGCCATGGATATCAGCAGTTCGGCACTTAAAGCCGGACGCAAGGCGCGTTACAACAAGCGTCGCATTGAGCAGGTTAAACCGGAAGAGGCCAAGCGCTATCTGCAGCAGTGTGCCGATGGCAGCTTTGAAGTGGTGGGCAAACTGCGCGACCGCGTCTGCTTTACCCAGGCCAATATTATCCAGGCGCGCCAGTTGCCGCAGGTCCAGGTAGATGTCATTTTCTGCCAGAACCTGCTGGTGTATTTTCGCCGCTGGCTGCGCCGCGATGTGCTCAATGCGCTGGTCGAGCGGCTCAAACCCGGAGGTCTGCTGATTGCCGGCCTGGGCGAAACCGTCGACTGGGATAACCCCAAAATGCAACGCACCCTCGATGACCAGGTGCAGGCGTACATTTGCGTTAAGCAAGAATAATGATGAGGAACGCGCCCAATGGCAGATAATCGCAATTTTGCCGCACTGGACTGGTTGATCCACGAGATTGGAGAAACCCTCAAGGAAGCGCGCCAATCGCTTGAGAACTATGTCGAAAACCCCAACGACACAGCTCGCCTGCGCTTTTGCTTGACCCACATCCATCAGGTTCACGGCAGCCTGCAAATGGTGGAGTTTTATGGCGCCGCCATGCTCGCCAGCGAGATGGAACAGCTCACCCAGGCGATGATTGGCGGCAAAGTCGCCAATGCCGGTGAAGCCCAGGAAGTGCTGATGCGGGCAATTTTGCAATTCCCGCTCTATTTGGACCAGGTAAAAGCCAGTCGCAAAGACAATCCGCTGGTGGTTCTGCCGCTGCTCAACGACCTGCGCGCCGTGCGCGGCGAAAGCCTGCTCACCGATACCAAGCTCTTTGTTCCCAATCTCAATCCGGCCAAAAAAGTCAGTGGCGCACGCCTGCCGGTAACCCAGGACAATGTGCAGTTCCAGGCCATGGTGCTCAAACTGCGCCAGATGTACCAGTACGCCGCCTCGGGTTTTATCCGCGACGTTAACCCGGAAGAAAACCTCGCCTACCTGCACAAGGCCTTCGCCCGTTTGCAGAAACTCACCCATGGCACAGCGCGTTTTGCACTCTGGGACATCTGCCTGGCGTTGGTGGAAGCCCTGGAAATCGATGCTCTGGAAGTCAGCGTGGCGGTTAAAAACCTGCTGCGTCAGTTGGACAAAGAACTCAAGATTCTCGCCGTCCACGGCATTAAAGCGCTCAACAGCTTTACCAATGACGAGCTAATCAAAAATCTGCTCTATTACGTTGCCCGCGCGGGCAAGCACGCCCCCGGATTTTCACCCGACTCCAATCTGCAGCGCATTTACGACACCTACCACCTAGAGCAAGCTCTGCTCGAGGGTAAAGAGGCGGGCGAAGAGTCGAGTAGCATGATTTCGGCCCCCGATTCGGATGCCATGCGCTCCGTGGTCGAGGCCTTGAAGGAAGAACTCAACCTTATCAAAGAGGCCCTGGACGTCTGCCTCGCGGGTGGCGATGCCCAGAATGCCCTCGGCAGTGCCCTGCCAATTGTCAAGCGTGTCGCTGATACCCTCGCCGTACTGGGCCTGGGCGATCTGCGCAAAAAGGTTCTCGAACAGGGCGCCGCGCTGGAACTGGTCGCCAACGAGCATCGCCAGTTATCGGCCGACCAACTGATGGCGATAGCGGCGCAGATCCTGGTGGTGGAAAACGCACTCGACAACCTGAGCGCACACCCCTCGCAGAGCCAGCAGGATTCCGTGGTCGATGCCGATGTCACCCTGG
Organism: uncultured Cellvibrio sp.; assembly: GCA_966251115.1. Classification (GTDB taxonomy): domain Bacteria; phylum Pseudomonadota; class Gammaproteobacteria; order Pseudomonadales; family Cellvibrionaceae; genus Cellvibrio. Next base: position 2,458 of record CBINKF010000235.1, on the reverse strand, counting down.
CGCGCGCCAAAGAGTCGGTTTTGCGCGAGTCGCGCAACGGCCTGGAGCACGCCAAAGACGCCAATATCGAATACATCGCATCCCAGTGGAATCGCGAGCATTTGCAGGGTGTTCCTGCCATTTTGCGCGAAATTCGCGGCGGCTTGGACATAGTGCCCCTGCCCCGACCGGCGCGTATTCTGGGCGCCTGTGCGCGCTACATTGAAGAGCAATTACTGCAACAGGAAGCCAGCCCTCAATGGGCCAGCCTCGACACCCTGGCCGACGCCATCACCAGTGTTGAGTACTACCTGGAGCGCTTGAGCAGCGGTGCGCCCAAAGAAGAAAACGACCTGCTTTTGTTAGTGGCAGAGGAGAGCGTGGCCTCCCTCGGCTATGCCGTTGCCAAAACCACCAAAACCAGCCAGGCACCTGTCCCTCAAGCCCCGGTAGCGCAGGAAGAGGAAAAACTCGATCTGCCCCAGGTTAGCGTCGACGAAGACGAATACGCCATAGCCGAACCTGAAGAGCTGTTAAGCGCCGCTTACCAGCAGGCCATGGGCGGCGAGGCCAGCGAAAGCGGGGAGCAAGTTGAACCGCCACCACTGCCTCAAGTGGAGGAAGAAACTGAGCCGGAACACGAAGACTCCGGCGCTACAGCTATAGCAGCCACCGATCAAGACCAGGGCGCAGATGAGCAGTTGGAAGCGCAAATCAGCTCCGCCTACGCCCAGGCCTTTGGTGCACCAGAGCCAAGCGCAACGGAAACGGGAACCGAAGAGCCAACTGAGCCGGAAACTGAAGCAGTCGCTGAGGCCGAGGCAGTTGAACAGCCCGAAGCCGAGGAAGAAGAAACTCTGGTTGCCACCTCCAATGCCCCGGTTATCCATCGCGACGATGAAGACATAGATGATGAAATCATCGAAATTTTCATCGAGGAAGCTGGTGAAGTTACCGAGACCATCAATGAATACTTCCCGCGCTGGGAGCAAAACTTCGAAGATTCCGAAGCCCTGACCGAATTCCGCCGCGCCTTCCACACGCTCAAAGGTAGCGGGCGCATGGTTGGTGCTAACGAAATTGGCGAACTGGCCTGGTCAATCGAAAATATGCTTAATCGCATCATCGACAACACCATCGCGCCACAGCAAATCCACTTGGACCTCATCAATCGCGTGCGCGCACTTCTGCCCACCATGATTGAGGCGTTCAAACACAACCAGCCCAATCCCCAGGCCGAACTGGCGGAAACCTATCGCCTCCAGGCCCATGAACTGTCGCAGGGCCGAACCCCAGCGGAGCTTGTACAGCAAGAGCCAGCTGCAGCTGAGGCCGCCAGCCTTGAGTTGGAACCCGAGCTTGAAACCGAGTCCGACGAAGACATACTGTTGGAGCTGCCCGAGGTTGAAGCGGCTGATAATGAAGATGAGCAATTCGAACTGGTTGAGGAGGTTGAAGCCAGCCTGCCCATTGTGGAGGTCGAGGAGCAAGCGGATTTCGAGGCGCCCACAGATTTTGATCAGCAGCCAGTCGCAGCGGCGCCGCAAACGACCATTGAGGAACCCTCCGGACTAGCGGGCAACCACTTTGTCCTGACCCTGGAGGACCAAGACGACCTGGACGACCCCGACGCCCAGCTGTGGGATATTTTCGGTGCTGAAGCCCTGCTCCACCTGCAGACAGTTAGCGACTTTATCGCGCGTATGGAAGCCGAAGCGCCAATTTACGAACCGCCCAGCGAAGCTATGCAGCGCGCGCTGCACACGCTAAAGGGCAGCGCCCATATGGCGGAGATCACCCAGGTCGCCGAACTGGCTACACCCCTTGAGCGCTTTGTAAAGGAATTGCGTTCCTATCACGTTAATATCAACGACGATATCCTCCAGCTATTGCGCGATGCTGTCAGTTACACCCAAATCGCCCTGGACCAGATCAAAGCCGGCGAGGATGTGGACATTCCCCGCCTGCAGCAATTTATCGCACGGGTAAACGAGCTGCGCGAAATCCACGTCGCCCCTCTGGTGCGTCAACAGGAAGCTGACGAGCACGGCAACCGCCCGGTGGACCCGGAACTACTCGCCATCTTTATGGCCGAGGAAATGCACCTGCTGCTGGATGCAGACCAAATTATTGGCCAGTGGCAGAACCAGGCGGACGACGTCAGCCAGCTCAATGCTATTCACGACGAGCTGCGCAAACTCACTCTGGCAGCAGCCCACGCCTATTTACCAGCCATGGCTGAACTGGGCGAAAAAATTCAGAGTGTGTACGAGGCCATTTTCGCCCACCAACTCAATTGCACAGCGGACCTGTGCGCGACCCTCATAGCCGCGCACACGGCGCTGTTGGATATGGTGGATGCGGTTGCCGCAGGTCAAAACCTGCACCAAAGTCCCGATAGCATCAACACCTCGCTCGACGAGCTACTGAGCAACGAAGTTGTCACCCTGGCGAGCCTCACCAGCCACGCCTACCAAAT
>CBINKF010000234.1:0-5550 GCA_966251115.1 uncultured Cellvibrio sp. | reverse complement strand
ATACCCGAAGTGACACTAATGCCCAAGGCGCTGCTAACACCCAGGGCTCCGCTAACACCCAGGGCTCCGCCAGCACCCAGGGCGCCGCCGCCGCGCAAGTCAGCAGCAATAATCCGGCGACTCCAACCTGGGTAAGTGGCCAGGGCAGTGCCCAAACCAGTCATCAAACAACTGCCCAGGGCAATAACCAAAATTCAACCCAAACGGACAGCAATAGTGCGGGCAACGCCAATGGTGACCTGACACTGAAAACTGTCCCCCTGAATCAAACTCTGGGTATGGCCAAAGCCGCTGGAGAAGCTGGCCTTGAAGCCACTGGCCAGGCATCCGCGGACCTCGGCAACCAAGCCCTGGCGTTAGCGCTAGACACCTCTGCCCAGGTCGGCAATCAAATCAATAGCGCACTGGATGACTTGAGCAGCCAAGCGCGCGCGGGCATAGACCAAAGCCTTAACGCGAGTGCGCAGTTGGGCAGCGATTTAAGCAATCAAGTAAATACTGCCGCAACCAGCGTGACGGCTAGTTTGACCAGCGCCGATACACGTGTTTCCGACCAGCTGCAAGAGGGCCTGGATAGCACAGCTGGCCTGGATAGCACCGCTGGCCTGGAAAGCGCCGCTGGCCTGGAAAGCGCCGCTGGCCTGGAAAGCGCCGCTGGCCTGGATGACGCCGCTAACCTCAACTCAGCCGCCACCGCCCTGGAAACCTCAGCAGCCGCTGCCGCCGATACCACCGGCAGCGTCGAAGCGCTGGAACAAAACGTTTCGGCGGCAATCAGCGGGCAGGCATCAGGTTCTGCCACTGGCGGCCTGATGTAAAAACAACCCTTGCGCGCCCCAAAGCCATCTAGGCCAGGGGCGCGCGTAATTGCGAAATCGCTAAGCCAACTCAGCCCCACAGGGTCACACCCCATTAAAAGACCCAGGGCCGCATCTTGGCGCCCCAGACAGAGGAATCGACATGAACAACGTCAAGCCCCTTAAAGCACCCGGACTGGCGCTTATCAGCCTGACCCTGCTTAGCTTGGGTAGCAGCCAGCTGGTGTTCGCCGCCGACACCAGCAAAGAGCTGGACATCACCATGACGCTGGTGGAGGAGCCAACCAGTCCCACGGAAATTATCAATCGCATTCCTCTGCCGCCCGCCCCCACCAGCGACGACCTTACCGCGCAAGGTGCCAGCAGCGCCGCCAGTGCCGGCAACCTGGGACAGACACTCAACAACAATCTGGATGACCTGAGCCAGCAACTGGAATCCACCACCAAGGGCGCACTCGACAGCGCCGCGGACACAGTGACCAACAGCTTGAATGACACTATCTCCAGCGGCCACCTCGACGACCTGCCCGGCGATGTGATCGATAAGCTGCCAGAAACCATCCCCGGTGACCTGCTCCCCAAACCCGACGACTTGATTCCGGAAGTCCCGACGCCACTGCCCGATGAGCTGCCCCCCCTATTCGATGCGCCAGACTCAGCCATAGACTCAGCCCTGGACGACCTGGAAAATTCACCGCTGGATAGCAACGATCTAGTGCCACCTGCGGAAACCCTAACGCCCGAGATAAACACACCGGAGGCGCTGCCTGAGCAGAAAGTGCCGGAGCTGCCAGCCCCTCAGGTACCGGTGCCCGAGCCACTTCCAACACCTGAACTGCCCGGCGAAACCACACCCCTTCCCGATGCGCTCGACAGCATCAAACACTAAACGGGAGGGCACAGATGAACCGATACACATTGGGGCTTGGTGTCCTGGCACTGGCCTTGGCATCACCATTACCAGCCGGTGCCGCCGACACCAGCAATAGCTATCAGCAGCAACAGCAATCTGCCCAGGCCGCCTTTAAGCGCGGCGACTATGCCGAGGCGCTGCGCGGCTTCGACCAGGTCTACCTCCTCGGCAAACGACAGGGCCAGGCCAGTGCCAGCCTCGCCTATAACCGCGCCGTGTGCCTGTTCAAACTGCAGCGACTGACTGAGGCGCAAGCGGCCTTTGGTGAGTTAGCCCAGCGCCACCTGACTGGCGACCAGCAGCAGTGGACGGAACTGGCCCACTACAACCTGGCGCTTATCGCCCAGAGCCAGGGCAATAGCGCCCTTGCCAGAGCCGAGTTCCGCCTGCTGGCCCAGAGCGCCACCAACGCGCGCCTTAAACTACTGGCAGAGCGACAGCTGGCCGCAGCAGACGCCGCTCAAACCACAGCGACATCCGCCGGGAAGAGCGCATCGCCGCGCCCGGCAACTAAATCCAGCGCCCTGCTGCTGAGCCTTGCGCTCACCAGCGACGACAACGCCGGTGGCTTTGCCGATGAACTGGCGAGCGAACTCACCCAGGCCGGGGATACCTACCTGACCGCCCTGGCTTACGGCCACAACTACCTGAGTGGCCAGGCGGGCAGCGGCGTTAAGCTCTATGGCCTGGCACAGAAACGCAGCTATCAACGCTTTAGCAGCTTTGATACCCAGGTGTTAGGTGCAGGTGCAGACAGCGAATTTAAATATGCGGATTGGAACCTGAGCCTGGGTGGCCGCTGGCTTAACACCCAGGTGGACGGCGCCGCGCTCTACCGCCAACTGAGCCTGCTGGGTAAAGCCGGCAGGGGGCTGGCCGGTGGAAGGCTGGACCTGAGCTATAGCGGCAGTCATTTTTCCGCAGGGGACAACTATGGATATCTGGATGGTTGGCAGCACCAACTGCGCACCAGCTGGACGCGCAAAGCCGGCGCCTGGCAATTCAGCCCCAGCCTGGGCTGGGAGGCCAACAGCCGCAGCGACAAGCGCACAGATACCCAGTTTTTTAGCTATTCACCGCAGATTTTCAGCCTCGGGCTGGGGCTTAAATACAACCTGGGCAGCGCCTGGCAAGTCTACGCCCAGGGCGACCTAGCGCGCGCGCGCTATGCCGGAACCAACAAAATGAAAGACCTGGGCGACCAGGAAAAGCAACAGCAGCGCGACTACACCCGCACGAATTTGTTGTTGGGTGCGCGCTACCTGGTCAGTCGCCATTGGCAGCTTAAGGGCGAATACAGCCACATTGCCAGCGACGACACTTTTGCCCTCTACAGCTATGACAAGCAGCTGCTTAACCTCAAACTGGACTATCTCTGGTAAATCTCTATCTCTGGTAAATCTCTATCTCTGGTAAATCTCTGGTGCCAAAAAATTAAGCCAGGCCCCAAGTTGCGGGGCCTGGTTATTATTCCGGCAACCTCCCGTCCAATGAGCCAATTCAATGCCCCCAATAGCCACAAGTTTTGCCTGATCGACTATTTTTTTATGTCGTAAACGGGAATAATAGCGGCCCTTCCAAAGAGCCGGGCCAATACGAGCCCAGCCGCAAGATAGAAATCGGTCAAGCATAACCCCCCAGACAACGACTGCCGGGACGGCATGAGGGTATTTGTTTGCCGCCACTGTCCCGTTGATAGGTCCTGCCAGGGGTAGGATATCAACCACAACGATAGGCTATTAGAACTATGAAACCACTTTCCGATATAGGCTTGGTTGGTCTGGCAGTAATGGGCGAAAACCTCGTCCTTAACATGGCTAGCAAAGGCTATACAGTCACCGCTTACAACCGCTCAGTTGAAAAGGTCGACAACTTCCTGGCCGGTCGCGCCCAGGGCAAAACCATTCGCGGTGCTCGCTCGATTGAAGAGCTGGTCGCCTCCCTGGCCAAACCGCGCAAAATTATGTTGATGGTAAAAGCCGGTAAAGCGGTAGACGATTTTATCGAGCTGCTGATTCCCCATCTGGAAGCGGGCGACATCATCATCGACGGTGGTAACACCCACTATCCAGATACCAACCGCCGCACCGCCTATCTGCGCGAAAAAGGCCTGCACTTTATCGGCACCGGCGTATCCGGCGGTGAAGAAGGCGCCCTCACCGGCCCATCGATTATGCCCGGCGGCTCGCCTGAAGCCTGGCCCTTTGTGAAAGACATTTTCCAGGGCATCTCTGCCAAAGTGGACGACGGCAGCCCCTGCTGCGACTGGGTGGGTGAGAACGGCGCCGGTCACTTTGTAAAAATGGTACACAACGGCATTGAGTACGGCGATATGCAGCTGATCTGCGAAGCCTACCAAATCATGAAAGACCTGCTGGGCATGAGCGCCGACGAAATGCACGAGGTATTTGCCGAGTGGAACCAGGCCGAACTCAACTCCTACCTGATCGAAATTACCCGCGACATCCTCGCCTACAAAGACGAAGACGGCTCACCCCTGGTCGATAAAATCCTCGACACCGCTGGCCAAAAAGGTACCGGCAAGTGGACTGGCGTTATCGCCCTGGACCTGGGTATTCCTTTGACACTGATCTCCGAAGCGGTATTTGCCCGTTGCCTGTCTTCACAAAAAGACGAGCGCGTACAAGCGTCCAAAGTTATCAGCGGCCCAGCGCCCAAGTTTGAAGGCGACAAAAAAGCCTTTATCAACGACCTGCGCAACGCGGTATTCGCTTCCAAAATTATTTCCTACGCTCAGGGTTACCTGTTGATGCGCGAAGCCGCGAAAGAATACGGCTGGCACCTCAACTACGGCGGCATCGCCCTGATGTGGCGCGGCGGCTGTATCATTCGCTCGTCCTTCCTCGGCAACATCAAAGAGGCGTTCGACAAGAACCCCGAATTGAAAAACCTGCTGCTGGATGACTACTTCCACAAAACCGTAGACGCCGCCCAAGCTGGCTGGCGCCGCGTAGCCGCTGCCGCCATAGTCAACGGCATCCCCGCGCCCACCATCACCTCGGCCCTCACCTACTTCGACGGCTACCGCACTGCCCGCCTGCCAGCCAACCTGCTGCAAGCCCAGCGCGACTTCTTCGGCGCCCACACCTACGAGCGCACCGACAAACCACGCGGTGAATTCTTCCACACCAACTGGACCGGCCGCGGCGGCAACACCGCCTCAACCACTTACAACGTGTAAGCGGTTAAACGCTGAAACAAAAAAAGCCGGGGCAGCAATGCTCCGGCTTTTTTTGTTTCTATCTCTTCACCAACGACAGCACCAACTGAGATTTAAAGCTGCCAACACCAGGGTCTGTTAACACTACTCCCGCCTTTATTAAGCACATGTGTATAAATTTCAGTGGTTTTTACATCACTAAAGCGGTCTTTCAAAGATTCAATTTCAAAGCATCCGCCGGGCTTTTAATATTCATAAAATGTCGGCCAATTACATGTGTATAAATTTGTGTTGTCTTCACATCATTATGGCCCAGCAGCTCCTGAAGATTGCGAATATCACATCCGGACTGTAATAAGTGTGTTGCAAAGGAGTGTCGAAAGGTGTGGCACGAGACTCGTTTTTGATCAATGCCAGCTAGCGCAACTGCTTTCTTAAGTCCTTTGCGGACTACGGAATCATGAAGGTGATGCCGGCAAGTTACATTAGTTATTGGGTGAATAGATAAACTGGTGGATGGAAAAATAAACATCCATGCAGGTGACATATGGGCTTTAGGAAACTTATATCCCAATCGGTGAGGGGGTAATCCCCCCATTTTTAGCAGCCCACAAAAGTAGAAGCTATGCCGCCATCAG
>CBINKF010000233.1:0-5554 GCA_966251115.1 uncultured Cellvibrio sp. | reverse complement strand
GCTTTTAGAAAATAACTGGAGAGGCGCTCTTTTAGGTTTTTAGCCTTGCCCACGTACAAAATATTGCCGCGCGCATCAAACATTTGATAAACGCCCGGCTGCTGCGAAACACTGGCTAAAAAGCGACTGGCATCAAACCCCTGCGCCTGGGCAGAAGCTGAATCTGTGGGGGAATCCTGGGTCATGAATTTTTGTGTTGTCTGGCCTTAAAACACAGAAGCCGTCATACGACGGCTTCTGGGTCCAGCAGATTATGCTTTACCGCTAGCAGGGTCAATTCCACATCACTATTGATATCGAGCTTTTCGAAAATGCGATAGCGATAAGAGTTAACCGTTTTGGGGCTTACACAGAAAGTGTTAGCTATGTCGTTCACTTTTTGGCCGTTGGCAATCAGCATGGCAGTTTGCAGCTCGCGCTGGGACAACTTTTCGAAAGGCGATTCCTGATTGGCTGCTCCGGAAAAAGTCCTAAGCGCTAATTGCTGAGCAATGCTGTTGCTCATGTAGAGATCGCCGCGCGTAACCTTGTTGATTGCGTCGGTAATCTCGGTAAACTCTGCACCCTTGGTTACATAACCCACCGCCCCGGCCTGCATAAGGCGTGTTGGGTAGAGGTCGTCATCACACGCGGTTACCGCAATAATTTTTATTGCGGGGTTCACGGTCAGCAGTTTTTTGGTGGCTTCGAGGCCGCCCATACCTGGCATTTTTACATCCATCAGCACTACATCCGGCTTTAAAATGCGCGCTTTAGTTACAGCATCTTCACCACTCTTGGCGTCCCCAACCACCTGATAGCCGTCGATATCGGCTAACATACGCACTATCCCCATGCGAACTAGATCGTGATCATCGACTACGAGAATCTTTGTCAAACTAGCCCCCAATCCGAACTCGGATACTCTGTTGTTCGTTGTTGTTCGTTGTTGTTGTTCGTAGCTATTTAAGCAAGATATGAGAAATGGCTTCCTTTTACATCGCCCATTTGAGCGATTGTAGAGAGAGTCGGTAGAAACTACCACCACTTCTGTGTCCGTTGAGGTATGGATATATGTCAAAAGTTGCCTTTCAGTGTTTTTTATAGCCGCTGTGCCGAAAAAATCCACCTGTAGGTAACATTTATTCGCTCGCCAACTGATGCTCGGGTTTTGGGTATTTGATGCCACCAGTTAGCTGGGGTTTTTCCCCGCATCAGCACCAGCGAACCTGACGCCAAATCCAATGCAATAGTCTTGCCCGATACACTGACACCGGCGCGCCGCGGCTTGAGCTGAAACCGGCGGCTAGCGCCTAAGCTGATAGAGGCTATCAAGGGTTCTGCACCTAACTCCGGCTCATCATCGGCGTGCCAGGCAACACTGTCATTTCCGTCCCTGTAGCAATTTACCAAGGCACTGTTAAACAGCGGTTGTTGCAGATCAAATCGAGCGGAGACAAAGGTTTCCACGTGCCGCTTGAGCCGCAAGAGTGCATTTGTCCAGGTGAGCGGTTCAAAATGAATACCGGAGTAGCTGTAAGCTGTGTCCGGTTCGCCATACCAGGCATTGAGACGCGGAATGGGAAGTTCGCGCCCCTGAATGCGAATGTGCGATTGCTGCCAGGCTATTTCCCGGCGCAGTTGGGTGAAATAAATATCGGCCTCTGGTCCAGCGAGCCAGTCAGGATAGTAGCGCACATCGCCTGAGCCAGTGATGACCTGCAGCGGCTCGCTGCTGTTGAAGAGTGAATGCTGCACTGCCTTACCCGCCAGATCGAAAAACTGACCAAAGAAACAGACCGCTCGATGCGCGCTGATGGCGTCAGGGATAAATCCGCGGCTCCATTTCCAATTCAACCCCAAATTTGCAAAACACCTCGGCCTTTACCGCATCGGCCAACGCCAACACGGCAGCCCCCGATAGCCGCTGTGGGTTGGTGATTACCAGAGCCTGGCGCTCGTGAACTCTGGCACCGGCGTACTCGCGCCCGCGCCAACCGGATTTTTCTATCAACCACCCTGCGGCCAGCTTCACCTGCTGCTCATCCTGGGGAAACGCCACCAGGCCCGGATGGGTCTGCTGCAGCTGTTCATATTGCGCGCGGGTCACCACTGGGTTTTTAAAAAAGCTGCCCACGTTGGGGATGGCGCGCGGGTCCGGCAGTTTGGATTGGCGAATAGCAATTATCGCTTCGCTCACCTGCTGCGGGCTTATCTCATCCAGGTTTTCAGCATCCAGTGCCTCGCGCAGGGCGGGATAATCCAGCACCAGCTTAGGGGTTTTATGCAGTTTTAAGGTGACCTGGGTGATGGCATATTTGTCTTTCAACGCCTGTTTAAAAATACTTTCGCGATATCCAAACAGGCAGCTTTCACGAGTGAAGGTAACCACGATTCCTGAGGCGATTTCCACCGCCGTCAGCTCCGCGAAAACATCCTTTAACTCCACGCCATAGGCGCCAATATTCTGGATGGGCGCCGCGCCTACAGAGCCGGGAATTAGCGAGAGATTTTCCAGACCATAAAAGCCCTGGCCAAGAGTGTATTCCACCAGTGAATGCCAGTTTTCACCAGCTGCCACACGCAGTAAAACATAGTCATCTGTCTCCTCCACCAGGGTTTTACCCTTAGTTTGCAGATGGATAACCAGGCCGTGAAAATCGTCGCGCAACACCAGATTGCTGCCGCCGCCCAAAATAAGAAACGGCAGCGAATCCTCGTGCGCGCGCGCCAGAGCTTCGCGCAGCTCCTGGTCGCTGCTGACACCGACAAACCAGTCGGCAATGGCGGGCACGGCCAGGGTGTTGTGTTTTTGCAAATTAAAATGCGGGAGATACAAGGGCACAGTTAGGTTCCGTTTAAAGGTTGTGCTGGCGAATATGGTTGAGCAACCCCTGGGCGGCATCCTCCACCAAGTCCAGAACCAACTCAAAGGCCTCGCCTTTACCGTAGTAGGGGTCGGGCACCTCGCGATACTCGGCCTGGTCGCCAAACCCCAAAAACAGCCCCAGGTGACCGCGATAGCTGGAGGGCTTTATGCGCTGTAAATCCATAAGGTTGGATTTGTCCATCGCCAGCACATAATCGAACTCGGCAAAGTCGGCGCGGCTAACCTGGCGCGCACGCAATTGGCTCAGATCATAGCCGCGCTTTTGGGCCGCGGCGACCGTGCGCGCATCCGGCGCCTTGCCAATATGCCAATCGCCGGTGCCGGCGGAGTCCACCAAAACCTGATCCTGTAGATTGGCCTGGGCTACCAACTGGCGAAAAATGCCATCGGCGGTAGGCGAACGGCAAATATTGCCCAGGCAGACAAATAACACCTTAACCATTAGTTTGCTTCCAATATGGCTCTAACCCGCTGCAGGTCTGCTTCTGTATCCACACCGCCGGGCACTTGCGCGCAGGCTTCGGCGATGTGGATAGCGTCGCCCTGGGCAAGTACGCGCAACTGCTCAAGCGATTCAATTTTTTCCAATTGCGCTTGCGGCCAGGTGACAAAACGATTGAGCAGCGCGACGCGATACGCGTAGATACCTATGTGGCGCTGGGCGGGGAAGTTCTCCGGCAGGTCAATCACATTGGCCTGGGCGAAATGGTCGCGCGCCCAGGGGATAGGCGCACGGCTGAAGTAGAGCGCCCTGCCCGTTTGATCCGCCACAGCCTTTACAATATTGGGATTGCGAAAATCCTCCAGGCTGTGGATCGGCTCGCTCAGGGTGGCAACACTGGCAAAGCGGTTGTGCGCCAGATTTTCGGCCACCTGATTAATTACCGCCGCCGGAATTAGCGGCTCATCGCCCTGCACATTTACCACTATGTCCTCAGCGCCCAGGCCCAGCTGGGCGACAACTTCCTGCAGGCGATCCGTACCTGAGTTGTGGGTTGCCGAGGTCATTACAACCTTGGCGCCAAAGGCGATAGCGACAGATTCAATACGCGCATCGTCGGTGGCGATTATCACTTGGGTTGCGTCACTTTCGCAGGCGCGCTCGTACACATGCTGGATCATAGGTTTGCCAGCAATCATTTTAAGCGGCTTGGCTGGTAAGCGCGTAGACGCGTAACGCGCGGGAATTACAACGTAAAAGGTCATCGCTTTTATCTCACAAAAATTTCACAGAATCGCGCAGTTATTGCGCAGGAAAATAGGCCTGGTGTTTTTGGGCTTGGACTTTTTTAATCTTGGTTAGCAGCGCCTGGTAAAAGGAGTCCGGCAGCTCGGCCTCTATGGCCAGGTAATACCAGTTGGGGCGCGCGAACTTCTGGCACTTAACAGCGTCCTTTTCCGTCATTAACAGTGGGCGATTTTCGGCAAAGGCCAAGTCGTCCGGCGTATAGGCATGGTGATCCGGAAAATCATGGGGAATAGCGCCAATGCCCAACTGCGCCAAGCTGGCGTAAAAACGTTGGGGGTTGCCTATACCCGCGAGCGCGTCCAGGGTTTGCCCGGCAAATTCCTCTGGCGCCTTGGTATATCCCCCAGTCAGGTTGACCAGATTGCGCGCGGCTATGGCCATAGGTACATAAAACAAACTCGCCATACCCGGCAAAACGAAATCCTCTGCGGGCGAGTTAACCACCACCCAGTCGACACTTTTCAGGCGCGCAGGAGTTTCGCGCAAAGGGCCGACCGGTAAACAAAAGCCATTACCCAGACCGCGCTGGCCATCCACAACAGCAATCTCCAGGTCGCGCCCCAGGGCGTAATGCTGCAAGCCGTCATCACTCAACAAAATATCGCAGCCTTGATCCTCCAGGCGGCGCGCCGCAGACAGCCGATCCGGGCCGACACATACCAGGCAAGCGGTTTGACGATAGATACTCAGCGGTTCATCGCCCGCTTCCCTGGCACTGGATGAAGCATCCAATAAATAGGGATAAGCAGGAGCCTGGCCACCATAGCCACGGCTGATTACTCCCGGAGTGAAGCCTTGGGTTTGCAGAAATTTTACCAGGGCGATTAACAAGGGGGTTTTGCCCGTGCCGCCTACCGAGATATTGCCCACAACCAGCAGCGGTGTCGCCAGTTTTACCTGTTTAAATGTCACCAACCACCAGCGTCTGAGGCCTGCTAACGCCCGAAACAGCCAACTAAGCGGAAGTAGCCAAAGTGTCCAGCGGGCGTCGCCGTACCAGGCGTTCAACCAGGCCTGCTGTTTATTGTGGGGTGTTTTTGGGGTGGATGCTGGGTTCAAACACGCAACTCGCTTAAGGGGGATATCTGAATAGAGCGCGCATTTTACCCCGCCGCCTCTAGCCTGTTAACCCGTGAGCTGAGGGTAGGCTGCGGCGGAGGTTATTTAGTCTCTTTTTCAGGCTGGCGCGTCGTGATGCTGAGCTGGACAAAGCCTAATTGCCCAGCGGCGTCCATGGCTTCAACAACCGCCTGATGCTCGGTTTTGGCATCGGCCGTAATCACCAGAGGCAACTTGTTATTGCCCTCGGAAACTTTCTGCAGGGCCGATTTAAGCGTATCTATCTGGGTGTTTACCAAGACTCGACCGTTTACCGAATAGCTGCAATCAACGCCTATGACAATTTCAATCTGTTTGGGATTGTAATCACTGGGTTC
>CBINKF010000232.1:0-5559 GCA_966251115.1 uncultured Cellvibrio sp. | reverse complement strand
TGCAGGCCATGCAATATGTTGCCCAACAGCAAATGCTGCCCGTGGGCCTGTCGGTAGAAACCTATAACCTGCCCGCTAAAAAGCTTTATTTATCGCTGGGTTTTCAAGTGGCCGAGCAGACCCTGAGCCATGAATTTATGCTGTGGTACCCGGCGGCAAGTAACCGAATTTTTACCGGCTAAGCGCCGCCGCTGCTAGTTTTTCCTCAACAGATGCACGAATCAGATTTGCATCGGGTGCCTGTAATAGGGCGCCTTCCTGATTAAACCGAAACAGCTCCGACACCAAATCAAATTCATTTTTGGCAAGGCGAATATAATTATCCGGGCGCACTTTGGCCGTGGTTTTACGGTAGTAGCAATCCTGCTCTGGGTAGTAGCGGCATATTTGCGGGCGCTCAGGTTGGTCGTAAATAGTACAGCGATTATCTTTTAAATGAGTGCAGGCGGTTTTAACCAGCAACGACCAGCCCCTGTCTGAAACAACTACCTGAGTCCCGGGAAAGTTTAAGCAATAGCGCAAATAATCTATGTCTTTAAACTGGGTCGGGGTCTTAAATGGCACTGATAAATGGGTGCAGCACCAACTGCTACAGTTGTCACAGATATTGCGGTATTCATTCAGGCTAAAAGTTTTTAAATCTGGCTGGTAGCTTTGACTTTCACTGGCGATGAGCCAATTCACATAAGGTGCATCGGCCACTTCAGCAGGGGCTGGCGTAAGTTGAGCGGGTGAATAGTGAATTTGCCCTATAAACTGCGCTAAGTTTACCCAATTTGGGGGGAGTATCTGGCCGTTTGTATCGAACTCCAGCGCTGGGGCGAGCTGCTGCCAGCGCTCGGTGTTCATCCAGATTACATCAGTTTTAGGCTGCTGTTTATCTGCCATGTTGGGTTTAAAGTAACAGCCGTAAGGGCTGTAATTCACGCACACCAGCGGCTGCTCGGGCGTGTCGTGAATCCTGCAGCCAGACTCCTCCGACAAATGCTGGCATTGACTGCGAAAATAAACGTGACAATGCCAGTTTGGATTTAAGGTGGTTTCAATTTCACCAAAGTTTGCAAAGTAAATGGCCTGGTCAAGGTCTTTTGCGCTGCGCACTGGAAAGGTGAATATTTCCAGGTGAGAGCAGCAGGGCGCTTCTTTACAGCTCATGCAGGGAGAGGAACAGGTCATAGCGAAGTCTGGTTGTAGATTGTGCTGGGTGATTGACAGTAAACAGTCAGTTAAATACAGCCTGATAATGCGGACGACTGTCCTGCGGGTCGGGCGGTAAAATTCGGTTGATATAAATGTCTTTGAGTTCACCCAGCTCTGGATGCTGCAAGGTAAAACAGCTGTCTGCTACTGTAGCGTTATTGGTTGCGCAAAACATCAGGCTAAATGGTGTTCTCACAGAATGGTTCCGAGCGGCCTTGGGATACTCTTCTATAGCCACCAGGCGAAGGCTCGCGGCATTGGAGCCTTTGTAATTTAACTGAAACAGGTTGTTGATAAAGGGCTCAAAGTCGGCGCTGGTGAGTGTGGCTAGCATAGATGTCATTTCTTTTTGGGGCTTCGATAAATAATCTTTGCCAGTTCCGTTGGCAAAGATTGATATTGCTAGTTACGTGAAGGGAAAACACCTTCAAGGGCGATGCAATAGTTCATGCCCAAGTAAGGGTTTTGGATACTAAAAGGTTGGCTGCCGCCTGCAGTACCACAGGTTGCAGTGGCAGTGGCAAGGTTATTTGCCAGCGCCACAGTGGTGCCAGCAGAGCTGCTATAAAGCCCACCCTTGGTCACCCCGGTAAGGCTGGCAAAATAGGAGCCAGCAGCTGGAGTGGTTGTACCATCGGTGTTGGTGCTGGCGTTTACGTTTACGCTCACCCCAACAACGTGGTTGTGTACAGGCATTTCAGTGGAAATTAAGGTATGCGTTTGCGCACCACTCATTTCGCCCAAAATAATTTGCTGTAACCCCAGGGTGTTATTGCCTACACCCACAGGAGCGCGGGAGCATAAATTAGGCAGTGCATAGGTGGTTTGTCCATTGCCACCATAAACGGTTCCCAGCAGTGAGAAGAGTGCGCTGTTTTGTGCAATGGACATGATTTGCCCTGCGCAGGTAGCCCAGCCGCGTGGAGGGAACGAGAAGCCAAAAATCTGAACCTGGCCAAGAAAAGGTTCCATAATTTTCTCCTTAAAACCTAAATGTGAATGTTATTGAGATTGTCCTTCAAGCCATACCCCTCGCTTGTGAAGACACGCCTAAGGCTAGCGGTTATAGCTTAAAGTTCAACCCCGGGGGGAAAAGCTAATAAAAAATTTTAAGTCTGTCGCTTACGGGATATTACAGATTGTAAAACCAGGAAAACTCAAGCTTTTGGTTGATTTTTAGTCATTTTTTTGTTGTTTTGTAAATTGGCCGCTATGCAGCTTGAGTAAAACCTGTCACCGGCTATGATTGAGAGCGGGGTAATGGGCTGTTTTGGTGTTATCTGCTGTCATATCCAACTAAATAAAGAACTGTCATCATAGGGCGTTCCCAATAATTTGTAACTGATAACGAGTGCACAGCAGTCGCTGGCCGATCGTTTGTAGGGTTAATCTCGCTACCAACTAAGGAGTGGTATGTCCACTAAGTTCCACTTTATTTCTGGCCTGCCGCGTTCCGGGTCAACACTATTGGCAGGCATATTGCGCCAAAACCCGCGCTTCCACGCTGCTATGAGCAGCCCGCTAGCCGGCCTTATCAACAGTTTGCTGGAGCAGACTGGGGCCAACAGTGAATCCTATACCTTTTTTGATGATGCCAAACGCAAGCGTTTATGCAGCGCTATGTTTGAAGCCTATTACGACGATAAAGAAACACCGGTTATTTTTGATACCAATCGCCAGTGGACTGCACGTATGCACCAACTGGTGGAGCTGTTTGATGACTTTAAGGTGATTTGCTGCGTGCGTAATCCCGCCTGGATTATGGACAGCTTTGAAACCATCTACCGCAAAAATCCCTTTGACTACAGCCGCATGTTCAGCGCCGCCTCGCGCCATACCGTATACAGCCGCTGCGAGGCGCTAATTAACGGTGGCGGGGCAGTGGGCTCGGCCTGGACAGCATTAAAAGAAGCCTATTACGGCGAGTTTTCCGATCGCTTACTGCTCGTCGATTACGATTTGCTCACCCAGCACCCGGCGCGCACGCTGGAATTAATCTATCGCTTTATTGGCGAACCTGCCTTTGATCACGATTTTAATAACGTCGATTATGAGGAAAGCGAGTTTGACCAAAAATTAGGCGTTAAAGGCTTGCACACCGTTAAAAAGAAAGTTGAGTTCAAATCGCGGCGCAGTATTTTGCCGCCGGATTTGTATGTGAAGTACCAGGAGATGGATTTTTGGCAGGACGCCAATGGCACAGCGGCCAATATTATCGCGGGTAAAAAAACAGCAACCGTTTCTCCGAAGCTCTAAGGAAACTGACTCATCATGGCTAATAAACTTTTCACTGGGCTCTCCTCCCTGTTATTGCCCTTGGGGCTTTACGGCGTGCCTGCCTATTCCTCCAGCGGGTACCAGCGCAACAGCTATTTAAGTGCCGGGGCCAGTATCCCGCACAATCCACTAGCGACTAGCGCCAGCTCTGCACAGCTGCTGCAAAGCATGGCCGAGGTGGATGCCAGTGACTTGGATATTGTTGCTGCTAACCCCGTTAAAGAGCTGGTAATTATTGATGCGGCGGTACCGGATAAACAGGTGTTTTATCGCGCGCTTAAGCCCGGTGTGGCCGTTGCCGAAATTGATTCGTCTCAGCCTGGCCTGGAACAACTTAAAAAAATATTGGGCAACTACCGCGACCTTGCCGCTGTACATATAGTCTCCCACGCCCAGGCAGGCGAGTTGCTGTTGGGTAATTCGCACATTACTGCCGACACCATTAAACAGGAGGTTGGCACCTTTGCCGCCTTAAATGGTGCAGTGCGCGATGGTGGCGACTTGCTGTTTTACGGTTGCGATCTGGCGGCTAGTGCAGCCGGTGAAGAACTGCTGGATATTATTCAACACAACACCCACCTGGACGTTGCCGCCTCCAGCAACCTGACCGGTAACCTCGCCCAAGGCGGTGACTGGGATTTGGAAATCCAACGCGGCCATATCGATACACAGATAGCGTTTTCGGAAAAGGCGTTGAAGGATTTTAGTAGTGTGCTGGGAACCTTTACGCTATCGGGATTTACGTATCACACACCCTATTCAACGAACGATTGCCCCAGCGATGCTGGTGGCTCCAGTTATCAATATTCTTCATTGACCAGTGGGAGCTATACGGTCTGTGGATTCGTTGCTATTAATGGATTCGGTGGCACTACAGTCAATGTTAAGAATAATTATGGCGGCCCTGTTGACGCCTATCTTGCTCCTACGAATCCAATTACTAGTTCAGGAACCCATTTTTTTGATATTAGACGGACTAGTGGAGTCTTCCAGCTAAGCCAAGTGGTGGCCCAGGAATTTTCAGGCTCGACCACATTTACTAGTGTGAAAGTAGTTGGTTATCTCAGTGGTGGCGGAACAGTTGAATCTACAGCCATTACCAGCGATAGCTCTAGTGTAAATACATTTACGTTTTCTGGCGCGGCAATGAGTAGCTTTGTGGGGGCTAATCTCACCAAGTTTCGTTTGGTTCTTGTAAATGCGAGTGGCTCCAATATTGCGTATTTAGGGCTTAAAAGCTTTGATGCAACTCAGGACTCTACTCCACCGGCGGTAAGCTCAATAACGTTGTCGGGATCACCCGCCGCCAATGCAACGTCTGTTACCTATGTAGTGGCCTTTGATGAAACTGCTAACAATATAAGTACCGACGATTTTCAGCTGACCACAACAGGGACAGCAAGTGGCACAATTAGCTCGGTTAGTGCTTCGTCTGGCTCTTCCGTAAACGTGACTGTTAATAGGATTTCCGGCGCGGGTACGCTGCGTTTGGATTTAATATCTAACACCAATATTGTTGATGCGTCAGGTAATGGTAATAACAACAATGGTTATGTGGCCGCTTATTCTTCGGGCAGCACCCATACCGTTGATATGTCCCCAACGGTAACCGATGGCAATATCAGCATTAGTGGTGCCAGCGGTACAGGTGGTGCATATAAAATTGGTGACACAGTAACCGCAACCTGGAATAACACCGCCGGCGGTGACAATAACAGTGGCATCACTGGTGTTACTGTAGATTTTTCCCAATTTGGAGGTGGCTCTGCAGTAGCAGCATCCAACAGTTCCGGTACCTGGACAGCGACTTATGTAATTACGTCAGGTGCTGTAGATAATACCAATCGCAATGTCAGTGTTACCGCGACCAATGCGAGTGGTAATAAAACTCTAGCGGATACCACCAATGCCACTGTGGACAACATTGCTCCCACGGTGACAGATGGCAATATCAGCATCTCTGGTGCCAGCGGTGCTGGTGGTACTTACAAAATTGGCGATACAGTAACCGCCACCTGGAATAACACCGCAGGCGGTGACAATAACTCCGATACCATCAGCAGCGTTACCGCTGACTTCAGT
>CBINKF010000231.1:0-5601 GCA_966251115.1 uncultured Cellvibrio sp. | reverse complement strand
AGGCTCCGCCAAATTGCTTGGCCTCACGCTGATTTGCGGCGTTGACTTTGGCGCAATTACCCATGTCATGGGAATAGAAATCCCCACAGCGCCCTGGGCTGGCTGGGCAGGTGGTTTTATATGGGAGCTGCTAAATACCAGTGTGGTATTTATTTATATTGCTGGCATAAGTTTGTTAATGCAGCGGCCGCGCTGGAGTCGCTTTTTGTCGCCACTGGCTGCCGCAGGAAAAATGGCGCTAACCACTTATTTGTGCCAAACACTGATAGGGCTAAGTTTATTTTTCCCTATTGGATTGCATCTGTTTACACTCACCTCTCTAGGCCAAAATGCACTGATGTGCATTGCAATTTTTGGGCTGCAACTTTTTGTGTGCCGCTATTGGCTGAAGTATTTTAATTACGGCCCGGTGGAGTGGTTATGGCGCTCGGCGACTGATCTAAAGTGGCGCCCCTTCGTCAAAGCCTCAAGGCTGCCGGATACCGCATCGACCAGTCCTTAATATCAGCCGCTACCTTGGCCCTACGCCCGCGCTTAACGCTTTATCGCGATCAAACTTATCAGACGATTAAGGCTCGCATCCCCGGCCTGACCCTCTGCTACTAGCAACCTGGACACAAGGTTAACTTTTTTACTCATTTATTACGCGTATCCGGCTTGTTTGCAACGGAGTGGAACGAGTAAGGTCTGCGCCTACAACTACAAGCGTTACATTTCTTTGGTTAGCGCAAGCTGACCGTCTTAATTTCTGCAAGGTGAGGCTATCGAAACTCGGGGACAGGACTCGACGGGTTATCGATGAAGTAGCCAAGACAATTCCCAATTCGCACGGCGTATACAATCGGCTGGATTCTTTTGGATTCCGGCCAGGGTCTAGTTTTGTTCATCGGCGACGCAATTCTCGCTGCCCTTTGGGCATGCGAATAAAAAACTTCGCCCTACAAAAAATAATTCAGGGTAAATGCGATGAAAAACCTTTTGAAATTCAACCAGCTTTTATCGTTTAAACGATTTTTATTCAGCCTTGGCACACTGTTACTAAGCACCTGGGGGGCGCAAGCCTTCGCTTATAACTGCACGGGTGTAGCTCAGTGGAATGCTGCTACGGCTTACGGTGGCGGCGCTATAGTTCAATACGCCAATATTGCCTACAAGGCAAATTGGTGGTCCCAGGGTGCGGAGCCAGACACTCATTCCGCCCAGTATCAGGAGTGGTCATCCTTGGGTAGCTGTGGCACTACGTCCAGCTCTTCAACTTCCAGCAGCTCCAGCGTTTCATCTAGTAGTAGCTCATCAAAAAGCTCGTCCAGTATTTCTTCGGTAAGCTCTTCAAGCTCATCGGTCGTTGGCGGTAACTGCAGCTCACCCCAGTATGTAGCGGGTACAAGTTATTCCGTCGGTCAGCTGGTGCAAAACGCCGGCAGCGAATATCAATGTACAGTAGCTGGCTGGTGTAGCTCCAGCGCCGCCTGGGCCTATGCGCCGGGAACCGGCACTTACTGGAATATGGCTTGGACACTGGTAAAAAGTTGTTCCGGTAGCTCCAGCAGTTCATCCAGTAAATCGAGTTCTTCCTCCAGCAGCCTGTCGTCAAGCAGCTCCAGCTCCAACAGCTCAATTAATCCAGCGGCGTTTGTTTATAGCCCCTACAAAGACGTAACTGTAAATGCTGATTGGAATACCGATGGTATACGTGGCTTTGATACCTCAGGCAATTTGTTACCAATTGCTCAAGCCATGCCCGCCAAAATGAAAGCCCTGACCTGGGCCTTTGTAACCGGTGAGTGCGGCTCCAGCAGCCCAACGCCGGTAGGTGAAAACGTTGCGGGTATGGACCCTGCAACTTTTGCCGCCACCAACGTGAATTCATTCGTCAGCAAGGGCAAAAACTACATAGTGTCTACGGGTGGTGCGGCAGGTGCTTTTACCTGCGGATCTGATGCGGGCTTTAACACCTTCCTCAATCACTATATGTCGTACAATATGATTGGTGTGGATTTTGACATCGAAGGTGGCCGCCTCAACGCCAGCCAAATTGCCGCGCTGGTGGCTCGCGCCAAAACTGCACTGCAAAGCCACCCCAACCTGCGCTTCAGCTTTACCATTCACACCCTGGCCACCAGTCAATCTGGCTCCAGTGTTGCGGTAGACATGGGGGCTAATACCCCGGATTCGCTGGGTGATGATGGCCATATGGTGATGAACGCTATCAAAGCAGCTGGCCTGACCAACTATGTTATTAACCTGATGGCGATGGACTATGGATCAGCTAAACCCGGCGTTTGCGTCGTTAGCGGCAGCGCTTGTCAAATGGGGCAATCCGCCATCCAAGCAGCTATCAACCTGCACAATTACTACAATGTTCCCTACAGCCAAATCGAAATTACCCCGGAAATTCCAGCGGACGACATGGGTGCTCCCTTCTCCATGACCGATGTGGCCAATGTATCAGCGTTCGTAAAAAGCAAAGGCCTGGCTGGCCTGCACTATTGGGCCTACGAGCGCGATACCAACGGCCTGCCTTACGGCACGGGTTTCGCCAACAGCCTTGGCCTGTAATTCAAACTATTAATCTGATTTTTAGCCCCGCTTTGCGGGGCT
Organism: uncultured Cellvibrio sp.; assembly: GCA_966251115.1. GTDB lineage: Bacteria > Pseudomonadota > Gammaproteobacteria > Pseudomonadales > Cellvibrionaceae > Cellvibrio. Next base: position 3,000 of record CBINKF010000231.1, on the reverse strand, counting down.
TTTTTGCATTCTACATCCGCTAGCTATCGGCAATTTCCTACAAACAATAGCGAGCTTTGCCACTGGTTAAAAAACACCCGCCACAGCACAATGAGCAGGCTTAAGGAAAAGCCAAGGAAGAAGCGTTGACCAAGTAGGGTCAAGGGAAGCGACAAATTAAAGAGCAGTGTACGGAAAATGCTGCTCTCTGCCCCACCAGCTAACCGAATGATCTCCTGACGATCAATAGCACCGGTGAATTAATAGGGAATATAGGGCACACGAGTCGCACTAATTGCAGTTAGCTAATTAACCCGGCAAACAACTTAGTGAGGTGCCCAATGAATTTGGTTATGGATGATGTTCAGATTATTCGCTCTGTTCGTATACTTTGCTTACAACACAAATTTGCCGACGCCAAAGCTTTGGCCCGCAAAGTATCCGATGCTAACAGCCGCAATACCCTAATGTTTATTTGCGATTCCTTTATCGCATCGCAAATCCGCGCGGTTGCTGCTTGATTTATAGAACCACCTTATTCGAATAAAAAAATAGCGCCTTTCGGCGCTATTTTTATTTACATAGATACCTACTCGGCCAATTGAGCTTAAGCGATTGCCGGCGGTCAGGCTGTTTAAAATATTGATATTTTGTTGGCCGTATCAAAATCTACCTGTGCAAATCATTTTTCACTCCAAGTTACGCGTTAACCCCAAAGGCCGTAGGGCGTATTTAAAGCGCAGCGTAATACGCCAGAACCGGATGCGCCATGAATACACAACACAAGATAATCGGAATTGAAAAAATTAGGATAAAAAGCCCCACGAGAAACTGGGCTTAGTGTTGAGTTATCAGTAGGGCGCTTTGCGCTCCGCTTACAAATGCGCCGTACTTGGTGCCCAGCCTACGCGACCACACCGCACTTGACATTAATAAGCGCTTTTATGCGAGTAACTGCATCGGAAAAGCGACCATAAATACTCTCAGCAGCATCAAATTTCTCTTGATTTTCAGCGCAGTAATCTATAGCTGGCAAAAGACTTTCAATTACAGGCTTTATTGTTAACGGCGAATCAGTTAGCTTTTCTTCAATCAACTTTAAAAAGCAGCTCGCAGCATCTGCCCCACCTAATAAAGGAAAATTGCCGTTTAGCACATAATCTCTAAATCCTAAAACGTAATATCTAAACGGAACTTCAGGCATAAATCTAAGCTCATCACATCGTTCGATAACACTTCTATAAAACTCCTTTTGAACATCAGCATTTGATTTTCCATAAAAAATTTTAAACGCATATTGCACATCATAATTTTGATTATGGTTTCCCCAGTCATCAATTGTTGGTATTGCTTGCATAAGACCTCCTGTTAAGGGTAAGGACAATTATTATCGCAATTATTAGCCTTTTGTGCTTCCTTGATATTTTTTACACGATTTTCCCAACTTTCAATTTTACTAGCATGCCTACCAGACGGCCCCCATTTATTATCAAATTGAGCCATAAGAGTTATGCATTGTTCAGCGTGCTTTAATTGTCGATCCAATGTTTCACAAATATCACCACCCGGTGGCGGTGGCGTATCACAATACGTTTTTGCCCATTCATAATCCGCTTGAGCGTGCAATTCATCTTCAGGACTTCTGTCAGGTTTTTCCCACGTTTCGCTCCAAGCTGCGACAGCTAAAGCTAACGCTCCACTTAATGCTTCACCAACCTCTGGCAACAACAATAAAACGAGTGCTGGGTTCTGACCGGTTGGGTCAGCATAATTCAATGGATTATTTAAGACATACCCATAAGTATTAATCCCACCCCCGAGCCCAATCGGATCACTCTCAATGTAACGGCCTATACTCGGATCATAGTCCCGAAAGTAGTTGTAATAAAGCCCAGTCTCCGAATCCAAATACTGCCCAGGGAAACGGCTGTAAACTTCAATACTATTAGTTTGATTCGCCGCTAATTTACCAAAAGGCTCGTAGTTAGCCATCCACACTACTTGTTGGTTGGCATCGGTAATCACTTGCGGGGTATTTAGGTGATCGTTGTGGATGTAATAGATATTGCCACTGCGCACCATGGCGACTTGTTTGCCATCCCAGTAGATATATTCACGCAACCTATTACCGGCGCCATCCACCACAGCAATTAATTGCCCGGCTTCGTCGTAGTGGTAAATTTCCTTGTCGCCATTAGCCAGCTCTTTAACTACGCGCTGGCCGAGCGGGTTATAGGTATAGGTGGCGGTCTGGCCTCCATTAACGTTAATGGAATCCAAGCGATTGGCATTGTTAAAGCTGAGCATTTGACTACTGCCATCATCCGCTGTGCGCGCAATCGGATTACCCGCATTATCGTAAGCAAAGTCGCGATTGCCTTGGGCGCGGTAATAGAACTTAAACGATTGCTGGTGGTTGGGTAATTGTAGGCCGTAGGGCGTATTTAAAGCAAAGCGCAATACGCCATGGATACACAACACAAAATGATCGGAATTGAAAAAATTAGGATAAAAAGCCCGGCGAGAACCCGGGCACCAGTTTAGTGTGCGTTATCAATACGGCGCATTGCACTTCGCTTACAAATGCGCCCTACGCCGTACGAGGTTTAATGCTGAATCCTGATTCCGCAACTTACATACGGAGATATATATTAATATCAGTGACGCACCCAAAAAGCTTACATCGCTCACAATATTGTATCAATCATCAAAAGATGGTGGCTTCAAATCTGGATACTCATTATACAAAAAATCCATATAATCAAACATTAAAGCAATTATTTGTGTAACTTTAACAGTATAAAGCTCAAACTCATCAGGACTGGAGTTTGACTTAACTATCTGTAAAGTTCGCTGAAACCCCTTAGCTTGTTCGACCAAAAAAGCATGAATTTCTTCTGCGGCACTTTTATTCATAAAACCCTCCTTAGTAGGTCATGGGCATTGTGTAGAATCATCTTTCATGCAGTCTCTCAGACACTTCCTAAATGCATCAATCGCTCCTGGACCACCAACCTCAAG
>CBINKF010000230.1:0-5608 GCA_966251115.1 uncultured Cellvibrio sp. | reverse complement strand
AGCGCGCACTATTGCCTGATCCTCACCCAACCAATTACTCAGGCTCCGGGTGGTAATACCCGCCGCCAGGGAGATAATCAGTGGCCTGTGGCCCAGGCCGGATTTGAGGGCCAGGCTCACCTCTTTCAAGAGCTGCGGCTTAACCGCCAGCACTACCACATCGGCAGCTGCCGCTGTGGCCATGTTGTCGGTACTTACTGCAATACCGAATTCTTTCTGCACCTTGGTCAGGGTTTCCATTCGCGGCCCGCTGGCGCTGATATTGGCAGGGTCGCTGCCCTGGGCAATCAAACCGCCGAGAATGGCCTGGGTCATATTGCCCGCGCCTATAAAGGCGATCTTGGGGGATGAACTCATAAATCTCTCACTCGTATACTGCAGTCAAATTACAGATGCTTTGCTCAGGATCAGTGACGGGCACCGAAGATATCTGTGCCCACCCGCACAAAGGTCGCACCCTCGGCAATGGCGGCTTCCAAATCGCCTGACATCCCCATGGATAAGGTATCCAGGTTGAGTCCCTCGCGCTTGAGCTGCGCCAGCGCCTCGCGCAATTGGGTAAAAGCAGCGCGCTGTTTGATCGGGTCATCGCTGGCCTCAGGAATTGCCATCAATCCGCGCAGCTGCAGCCTGGGCAGCGCCGCCACCGCCTGAGCCAGCGCTGGCAGCTCGGCGAGACTCACTCCCGCCTTGGTTGTTTCATTGTCTATATTCACCTGCAGGCAAATCTGCAGCGGCGGCAACTGTGACGGGCGCTGATCGCTGAGGCGCTGGGCAATTTTTAATCGGTCCACCGAGTGCACCCAGGCGAAATGTTCAGCAATGGGGCGCGTTTTGTTGGATTGAATGGGACCAATAAAGTGCCATTCGATCTCCAGGTTCGCTAACTGTTGCTGTTTTTCCAGGGCTTCCTGCAAATAATTTTCGCCAAAGCGGTGCTGACCCCAGGCGTAGGCTGCAGCCACAGCGGCCGCCGGCTGGGTTTTGCTAACCGCGATTAACTGCACAGTTTGGGGATTTCGCGCCACGGCGGTGGCCGCCTGATGAATTCGCGCGGTGACTTTCGCGAGCTGGTCGTCTATCTTGTGCATATTCTGCGTTTGCGTTTTCCCGATCCTGCACCCCATCCTGCAGTGAACGGGTTACTGTGAATAACACTGTGTAAATTGAAGTCGAACCACATTTAGTCGTACTAATAAGGTAGCTCTAATGGATATCACCGAACTCCTGGCCTTTAGCGCCAAGCAGGGCGCATCAGACTTGCACCTCTCCGCCGGTTTACCGCCCATGATCCGTGTCGACGGCGACGTGCGCCGTATTAACCTGCCGCCCATGGAGCACAAGCAGGTGCACGGTTTGATTTACGACATTATGAACGACAAGCAGCGCAAGGACTACGAAGAATTCCTGGAAACCGACTTCTCCTTCGAAGTACCGGGTGTAGCCCGCTTTCGGGTAAACGCCTTTAACCAAAACCGCGGCGCTGGCGCCGTGTTCCGTACCATTCCCTCCAAGGTGCTCACCATGGAGGAACTGGGGATGGGCAATGTGTTCCGCGATATCTGCGCGGTACCGCGCGGCCTGGTGTTGGTGACCGGCCCCACAGGTTCAGGCAAATCCACTACCCTGGCGGCCATGATCGACTATATCAACGACAACAAATACGAACACGTACTCACCATCGAAGACCCGATCGAGTTCGTGCACGAATCCAAAAAGTGTCTGGTCAACCAGCGCGAGGTACACCGCGACACCCACGGTTTTAACGAAGCTCTGCGCTCGGCGCTGCGGGAAGACCCGGACATTATTCTGGTGGGCGAGATGCGCGACCTGGAAACCATTCGCCTGGCGCTGACTGCTGCCGAAACCGGCCACTTGGTGTTTGGCACCCTGCACACCACCTCGGCGGCCAAAACCATCGACCGTATTGTGGACGTGTTCCCCGCCAACGAAAAATCCATGGTGCGCTCCATGTTGTCGGAGTCGCTGCAGGCGGTTATTTCGCAAACCCTGCTTAAGAAAAATGGCGGCGGTCGTGTCGCGGCGCACGAAATTATGCGCGGCACCTCGGCAATCCGTAACCTGATCCGCGAGGACAAGGTCGCGCAGATGTATTCCGCCATTCAAACCGGCGCATCCCTGGGGATGCAGACTATGGACCAGTGTCTGGCGGATTTGGTGGCGCGCCGCGTGGTCAGCCGCGAAGCGGCCAAGACCAAAGCCAAGTTCCCCGAAAACTTCTAATTTTTTACCAGGTAGATTGCTATGGACTTTGATCGTTTGTTATCGCTAATGGTTGAAAAAGGTGCATCGGATTTATTTGTCACCGCCGGTGTGCCGCCTTCGATCAAACTCCACGGCAAGGTTGTGCCGGTCACCGCCACACCACTCGCGCCCGAAAAAGCGCGCGAGCTGGTATTGAGTGTGATGAACGAAAAACAGCGCACCGAATTTTTGGAGAAAAAAGAACTCAACTTCGCCGTTAGCGCGCGCGGCATTGGCCGCTTCCGCGCCAGTGCTTTTTACCAGCGCAACCTGGCGGGCATGGTTCTGCGCCGCATCGAAACCAAAATTCCGCAAGTCGATGATTTGGGACTACCGGAAATTATTAAAGAATTGGCCATGACCAAGCGCGGGCTGATTATTTTTGTGGGCGCGACCGGCACCGGTAAATCCACGTCACTCGCTGCAATGATTGGTCACCGCAACCAGAACTCCAAAGGCCATATTATTTCCATCGAAGACCCGATTGAATTTATCCATCAACACCAGGGCTGCATTATCACCCAGCGCGAAGTGGGTATAGATACGGAATCCTTTGAAGTCGCCCTGAAAAATACTCTGCGTCAGGCGCCAGATGTAATTCTGATTGGCGAGGTGCGCTCGCGCGAAACCATGGACCACGCCATCGCCTTCGCCGAAACCGGCCACCTGTGTTTGTGCACGCTCCACGCCAACAATGCCAACCAGGCGCTCGACCGGATTATTCACTTCTTCCCCGCCGATCGTCACCGCCAACTGTGGATGGATTTGTCGCTCAACCTCAAAGCCATTGTGGCGCAACAGCTCATCCCAACCCCCGATGGCAATGGCCGCCGCGCTTGCCTGGAAATTATGATCAACACGCCGCTGATGCAGGATTTAATACGCAAAGGTGAAGTGGCAGAACTGAAAGAGCTGATGAAAAAATCCACCGAACTGGGCATGCAGACTTTCGACCAGGCGCTCTACGCCCTTTACGATGCAGGCGATATCACCTACGAGGACGCACTGCTCCACGCCGATTCGCCCAACGACTTGCGCCTGATGATCAAACTCGCCTCGGAAACCGATGCCAGCTATCTGTCCCACGCCGCCGACAGCCTGTCGATCCAGGGCGATGAAGCGCACAATCGCGGCAAGATGTTTTAACGGTAACGGAATCTTATGAAAATGGTAGCGGGGCGCCTGGCTTACTGCAGGCGCTCCAACCAGGCTTCGAGAATAATGCGCGCGGCTATAGAATCGACCGGATTGTTTTTGTAATCGCGCGAGCCGCCTGCGCGCATCACTTCACCCTTGGCTTCAAAGCTGCTTAGTCGCTCATCCACTAGCTCAATTTTTACACCAAAGCGACCGTGCAGGCGGTTGGCAAACTTGCGCGCGCGCGCGCTTAATTCGCTTTCGCTGCCATCCATGTTGAGTGGCAGGCCGACCAATACCAAATCCGGCTGCCAGTCTTTTAGCAGCGTTTCAATTTGATTCCAATCCGGCACGCCATCTTTGGCTTTTAAGGGTGCAAGGGAGCTGGCCGAGCCCGTAAGGCTCTGACCGCTGGCGACACCAATATTTTTGGTGCCATAATCAAAGGCAAGCAGGCGTTGCGACATGGGGGTAAATTAATCAGGCGTGGCCAGCGGTGCCGGCAATGAGATTGACATCCACCCCCAGAGAACGAGCCGCCGCCGCCCAGCGCTGCTCAAAAGGTGTGTCAAAAATAATTTCTTTATCGGCGGGTACGGTCAACCAGGAGTTAGCGGCAATTTCCGCTTCCAGCTGCCCCTCGCCCCAACCGGCATAGCCCAGGGCGATAAGGTACTTTTGCGGGCCGCGACCTTCGGCCAGGGCGCTGATAATGTCGCGCGAGGCCGTCAGGCTGATATCCGCCGACACCTCAAGGGTAGATTGCCACTGGCTACCGGTCGGATGCAGCACAAAGCCCCGCTCCTGCTGCACCGGGCCACCTGACATGATAATTTGGTCGCCGATACTGGCACTGTCATCCAACCCCATCTGCGCAAAAACTTCACTCAGCTGCATAGGCGTGGCGCTGTTAATCACCAGGCCCATTGCGCCTTTATCGCTGTGCTCGCAGATATAGGTCACCGTGTGGGCAAAGGACGAGTCGTTGAGACCGGGCATGGCAATCAAAAAGTGATCGCGCAAACTGCCCGGGGTGAGCTCGTCATAATTGGCGGAAAAAGGCATTTGTTCATTCATGGTTTGAGTATGAGGGCTGAGCCTACTAAAACAAGCTAAAGGAAAAAAATTATTCGCAGAAGTTTAATTTCCAGATGTCGTAATCGAGCTGGACTTGCCATTTATTTCAAAATACCAGGTGCGAATAATCTGCAATCTATCGGCCTGGCTGCGGATTTCTGCGGGAAAGGCGGCAAACGGTGAGGCCATACGCACTATTTGGCGCGCGGCGTCATCCAAAAGGCGTTGACCGGAGGACTGGAGGATTTTCATTTCGTAAATAGTGCCATCCGGATTGAGCACTACCGACATGCGCAAATTGCCGGTTATACGGCGATTGAGAGCTTCGCGCGGATAATTGCGCGTACCCATCTGCTCGATTTTAGCCGCCCAGTCATTCAGATACTTGGCGTCAAAAGAAGCCTTGGTAGACACCGACGTCAAGGTGCGTATACGCGGGCGACGGGCGTATTCCTGACGCTGCTTATCCAATTTGGCCTGCAAGCTGGCAATTTCTGCCGAAATCAACGGCTGGTCCTCAACCATTCCCTCATGCTGCTCGCGCGCTTCCTGTTGCTCGGGGTTGAGTTTTACCTGGGTATGACGACTATTTGGACCACTGCTGGTTAACAGCTGCTGCTCGCTGCGCACTTTGGTGGAGGCCGCCTGTTGCTGTGGGATGGGATTAACCTCGCGCACCTGGGTATCGGCGAACTCTGCCTGTCGCTCTGTGGTGAGCTGGCGCGCTTCATCCAGTGTCCCGCTCGCCTCCTGATTGTGCTGCGCCAAAAAGTCTGCATCGTCGGGCGCATGCAGGGCTTTGTGGGTGGCCAGGGTAATTTCGATAGTCTGGGAAGCGCTGCTTTTATCGGGTAGTTTGAAGTTGAGTTTAAACACCAGCAGCGCATGCAGTACCAACGCCAAAAACAGGGTAAAACTCAAGCGATCCCCTGGGTCAACCTGGGATTTCAGCTCAAGTTCTTCTATCTGATCCATAGTGGCGGCCTGGTTCATAGGCTCAGCAGGCTCGCGCCGCCAGCTTTTGTTCTATGGCATCCATCAAGCGAGCACCTATGGCAGTGTTATAGGCTTTATCGATTTCCCGCGCACAGGTCGGGCTGGTTACATTGATTTCGGTAAGATAATCACC
>CBINKF010000229.1:0-5611 GCA_966251115.1 uncultured Cellvibrio sp. | reverse complement strand
GGATAAGTGGCGGAAATATTTTTGACAAAGTAATTCCTTTTGCTTGGCACTCAGCTGCGTGAGGCCTAGATCCTGAAATTGGTGAAGATCCTCAAGCAGGTATTGGCCGAGTTCAGGGCCATAGAGTTTTTGCAATAAGCTGGACTGGATGCTATCGGGTTGGTAGTTGCCATCTTTGCTGTTGTAGGCAAGGGGCAAGCTGGCAAGGGCTGCCTGGGATAAATAGGCCTGGTTCATAGGGTTGGCAGCGTGACCGCTGACCCGGGTAGTTAACTGGCTGTGCTCCTGCGGATAGGGTCGCAGGTGTAAAAAACTGGATTTAAGAGCGCCGTCATTAACGGGGTAATTGTCCCATAAAAAAGGCTTGCGTCCTAAAAGCTCGGTAACCTGGGTTAAATGCTCCACCGAGTAATTGGGTGAGCAAACTTTTTCTCCCGTCCAAAAAATATCGATACTGCTATCCAGGTGTTTGTTGAGCGACGCCCAGTAGTTGCTCGGCATCTTGCCAAACACTTTTTCCAATACCGGATCAAAGCTGTAATAGCTCGGGCAAAAAATAATTCGCTTGGCATTGCTGGTGGACGCCGCCAGGTGTGCCAAGTCGATTTGCAGTTCTGCCAGCTCCGGCAAATCGCCGCGCATGTCGTCAAACAGAATGCAGAGAATATCCAGCTCAAATGGGTTGAGTTGAGTGATGCGTGCTTGGAGCTGCTGGCGCTGCTGCGCGCGCGGTGCCAGGTAGAGCTCCAGCGGACTGAGGCCCAAACCAAAATCTATGTTCAGGTTTTTGGCATTTTGGCGCAAATCCAGCAGGTGATTCTTTTCGTTGGCGGGCCAATCGCTTTGCCAGTGGCGGCGCAAGTGCGGGTCGCTTTTGGGGGCATAGATATAAAAATCCAGGTGCTCGCGACTTAAAAACTGCAGATGGTCGGCGCGCGCCGCCCAACTCCAGCTTTTGCCAAAAAAGCCTTCAATGGTGCCGATTGGAGAAGGTCGGCCTGTTTTTGGGATTGAGTGTTTTTTATCCATTTTTTGATGTGCTTTTTTAATTGCGCGAAAACCATAATAAACAGAATGATACCGCTCTGAAAATTTTTACGCGGAGTTTACCAAAAGCAGAGTTGTCGCTGCTTTAACCACCACTACCACTTTAATTAAACGCTGGATAAACAAAATTCCCACAAGTGTTTTAGGGATAAACCCCTGTGAGTTTGCACCGCCGTGAGGCAGTAATTTTCAAGAGATTTTTTGCTGCTTTTTGAGTTGGTTTTAGCGCCGGGTTTATTTGACACTCCCCACCCATCTGCCTATGATAGCGGCCTTTTTGCGTCCTGCATCATTTGGCTTAGGGGAGAGTTTCACGCTTAAACGGTTTTTTATCGCCAGTGTTTAAGTTTGTTATTTACCCTAAGTTATACGCGACTCTTAAGCATAAATTACTCTATTTGGCTATTTGCTAGGATAATTTGGCTCTTCGGGCGAGGGTCGTAGGATGATACTGCAAGTGTTTTTTTCGTGCCTGCCGGCGTTGAAGTTGCGTCTGCTGGTAATGAGCCGGCAATAAGCTGGCGATGAATACTAGCACTGCGTCAGATCTCCAGGTGCGGGAGCCAAGTACAACGACATAGGGGATCACCCCGGCAGCTTAAATACCAGACAACGACCAAGACTATGGTGCCCAATCCGGCGCCTGAACTGTGGCCATGGGAATCAACCACCTGTCCAGGCTAAATGTCCCTATCCTTGTTGCGGAGCAGTAAATGACCAATTCAGTTACTCGTCCTACCGATTTGCCCTCCTGGAAAGCCCTGCAAGCCCATGCAGAGCAAATGAAGGGCAAACACTTGAAAGAGCTGTTTGCAGCTGACGATCAACGTTTCTCCAAGTTTTCTATCAATTTGCCAGCGCTGCTGCTGGATTACTCCAAGAATCTTATTACTGAAGAAACCCAGGCATTACTCCTGGCTCTGGCAGAGGAGTCGGGTGTCGCCGAATGGCGCGCCAAGATGTTTGCTGGCGAGCATATCAATGCCACTGAAGATCGCGCGGTAATGCACGTTGCGCTGCGCGATCGCTCTGACAAACCGATTATGATTGACGGTGTTGATGCTCGTCCTGCCGTTCAGGCCGAACTGGAACGTATGCGCAAGTTGTCGGAAAAGGTTCGCTCTGGTGAATGGAAAGGCTTTACCGGCAAAGCTATTACCGATGTGGTGAGCATTGGTATCGGCGGCTCCAATCTTGGCCCTTTGATGGTCACTGAAGCGCTCAATGCCCACAGCGACAAGCGCCTGGCCATGCACTATGTGTCCAACATCGACGGTGTGCAAATCGCCGAAACCCTGGCCAAAGTCAATCCGGAAACCACGTTATTTGTAATTTCCTCCAAAACCTTTACCACCCAGGAAACCATGACCAATGCGCGCACTGCCGAGGCCTGGTTTATGGCGGCAGCGGGCGATAAAGCGGCAATTGCCAAGCACTTTGTGGCGGTTTCCACCAATCGCAAACTGGTGACAGCCTTTGGTATTGCCGAAGAAAATATTTTTGATATGTGGGACTGGGTGGGTGGCCGCTTCTCATTGTGGTCGGCTATAGGTCTGCCAATTGTGCTGGCCCTTGGTTACGACACGTTTGTTGAGCTGTTGGAAGGCGCCTATGAGATGGATCTGCACTTCCAGAGCGCGCCTTTGGGGCAAAATGCGCCAGTACTCCTGGCATTAGCCGGTATCTGGAACCGCAATTTCCTCGGCTATCCCGCCCATGCACTCCTGCCTTATGACCAGTGCTTGCATCGTTTCCCTGCCTATATGCAACAGGCGGAAATGGAAAGTAATGGCAAGTCGGTCAACTGGGCGGGCGAACCCCTCAGCTACGGCAGTGTGCCGCTGGTCTGGGGCGAGGTAGGTATTAACGGTCAGCACGCTTTCTACCAAATGCTGCACCAGGGTACAGATATTATCCCCGCGGATTTTATTGGCTCTATCAAGCCAAACATTGCTGTAGAAGGCCATCACGACGCGCTTATGGCCAACTTCTTTGCGCAAACCCAGGCGCTGATGAACGGTATTGATGCTGACCAGGTGCGTCGCGAATTGAGCGCCAAGGGTGTGTCTGCTGAGCGGATTGAAGAAATAGTCGAGCACAAGGTCCATCGCGGCAATCGCCCCACTAATGCGATTTTGTTGCCGAGCGTTAGTGCCAGGGCACTGGGCAGCTTGATTGCGCTTTATGAGCATAAAATCTTTGTTCAGGGTATTATTTGGCGCATTCACTCCTTTGACCAATGGGGGGTTGAGCTCGGTAAAGTTCTTGCTGCCGGTATCCAACCGGAATTGGATTTGGCCAAGCCAGTTAACGCCAAGCACGATGCCTCCACCCGCGGCTTGATTGAGTTCTACAAAAAAGCCAAGAGCCAATAGCCTCGGGTGTATTGGTTTTGGCGCGAGCAACAGCAATTTCGAAAAAAGTGCACCGGGCAAAGCACCCGGTTGGCCACCTGCCGGGCAGGTGGCTGGATGGCTCAGCGCTGCTGGGCCTCAGCCTGAGGTAAAGCCTAGGCTTTACGGATTTTTGACATTACGAGCAATGGTATTTCCATGACAGACGTTATTACCGCCGATCCACGACTTGTTGCCATCACTGAGCGCATTATCGAGCGCAGCCGCGCCAGCCGCGCGGCTTATCTTGAGCGCGTCAACCGCTTTCGCAACAAAGGTCCTGCGCGCCATCACTTGGGTTGTGCCAATTTGGCGCACGGCTTTGCCGCTTGTAACTCGGCGGACAAAGAAGCTTTGGCGGAGGGGCAGGCCCCCAATCTGGGTGTGGTTTCGGCCTATAACGAAATGCTTTCAGCGCATGTTCCCTACGGTGAATACCTGGAGCCAATCAAGGCTGCTGCCAAAGAGATGGGCATGACCGCGCAGATGGCCGGTGGTGTTCCCGCCATGTGTGATGGTGTAACCCAGGGTTTTCCGGGTATGGAAATGTCGCTGTTCAGTCGCGATGTCATCGCCATGAGCACTGCTATCGCCCTGTCCCACGATATGTTCGACGGGGCTATGTGCCTGGGTGTGTGCGACAAAATCGTTCCGGGTTTGATGATGGGCGCGCTGTCTTTTGGGCAGTTGCCAATTATTTTCTTGCCCGCTGGGCCCATGACTTCAGGGCTGTCCAACGCTGAAAAAGTGAAAACCCGTCAGCTCTATGCCGAGGGTAAGGTGGGGCGCAAAGAGCTGCTGGCCGCAGAAAGCGCCTCCTATCATAGTGCGGGCACCTGTACTTTCTACGGCACTGCCAATACCAATCAGATGCTGATGGAAATTATGGGCATGCACTTGCCCGGCAGTACCTTTATTAATCCCTATACCCCGATGCGCGACGCCTTGACCCGTGCGGGGGTGCATCAGTTGGCGCGCATTACACGTGACACGCCGGTAACTCTGGCGGAGATAGTGACTGAAAAGTCAATAGTGAATGGTATTGTCGGTCTGATGGCGACCGGCGGCTCCACCAACCACGCCATGCACATAGTGGCCATTGCCCGCGCCGCTGGGGTAATCATTAATTGGCAGGATTTGTCCGACATTTCGGATATAATTCCGCTGCTGTGCCGCATTTACCCCAATGGCCTGGCGGATGTAAACCGCTTCCAGGCGGTAGGCGGAATGGGTTACCTGATTCGCGAGCTGCGCGCTGCTGGCCTACTGCACGACGATGTTAAAACAGTTATGGGTGAAGGTGGTTTGGCGCCTTACACCAAAGAACCCTTTGTCGAAAATGGCGAAATTGTCTGGCGCGATGCGCCGGTTGATAGCCTGGACGATTCGGTGCTGCGCCCGGTTTCCAGCCCTTTCAGTCCGGAAGGTGGTCTGCGTCTGTTGAAAGGTAACGTCGGTCGCTCGGTCATCAAAATCTCTGCTGTGAAACCAGATCACCGCAAAGTTAAAGCACCGGCAATCGTATTCCACTCACAGGAAGAGATGCAGCAGGCATTTAAGCGCGGTGAATTGGATAAAGATTTTGTTGCCGTGGTTCGCTTCCAGGGCCCCAAAGCCTGCGGCATGCCCGAGCTGCATAAACTGACCCCACCTTTGGGGGTGCTGCAAGATCGCGGTTACAAGGTGGCCCTGGTGACCGATGGCAGAATGTCCGGCGCCTCTGGTAAGATTCCGGCCGCTATCCACATGACCCCGGAAGCGCTGGATAATGGCCCGATTGGCCTCATCCAAAACGGTGATTTGATTGAGTTGGATGCCGAAGCTGGCACCCTCGAATTGCTGGTTAGCGCCGAGGAGCTCGGCCAGCGCCAGCAGGCGCAGTGCGATTTGAACTCAGTTCATTACGGCATGGGGCGCGAATTGTTCGCCCCGTTGCGCGCCTCAGTCGGCCTGGCGGAAGAGGGAGCTACTGTTTTTAACTGGTAACCAGTTGCCCGACCCCGAACCCGAGTTCGGGGTCTTCGTTTTTAATACCTGGCTAGCGTTTGACCAAGCTTGCTAGATTTTGAATCACTAACAGGATTTGCTCACATGCTTGAAGCATTTGATTTTGTCATTTTTGGCGGCGCCGGTGACTTGGCGCTGCGCAAACTCATACCCGGCCTTTATCG
>CBINKF010000228.1:0-5642 GCA_966251115.1 uncultured Cellvibrio sp. | reverse complement strand
CATGCCTTTATCAAAAGCGACAAGCGCGTCACCAACGACCCCATGGAAGCTCACTACATTGGCTTTAATATGTGGGTGAAAGCCGTGGAAAAAGCGGGCACTACCGATCCCGATAAAGTGATCAAAGCCATTGTCGGCGTTCAAGTACCCAACCTGACTGGCGGTATGAGCACTATGCTGCCCAACCACCACATCACCAAGCCTGTGTTGATTGGCGAAGTTCAAGAAGATGGCCAGTTCCTCACTGTGTCCAAAACTGACGACCTGGTTCCCGGTGACGCCTGGTCCGATTACCTGGATGGCAGTAAGGACCTGACCTCCGATTGGATCAGCCTGGCCTGCGGTAACTACAACACCAAAACCAAAAAATGTTTGGGCTCAGCCGCAATGAAATAATTGCACAACGCCATCCGGGGTGGCCTGCGCCACCCCTGTCTTTACGCCACGTTTTACCCAGGGAAAAGCGAGAACCTCTATGCCATTTTTTTTTACACAGTTATTGTCAGTGCGCACAGGGCTAATATCAGTGCGCATAGGCCTAAGGTTGGTGTTTAACTCGCTACTGCTCTCGGCCATTCTATTATTTTCAACTAACGCCTTAGCAGACAAGACCGCGGCGCAACCAGTAACCAGCGAAACCGCGAGTTTTGAAAACGCCATTCTCGATATGGCGCAAGCCAGCCTGCCCAAACGCAGCAGTCTCATTGAACAAGCCGCGCAATTTGAAGACGAGCGTTTATCCAGTATTTTTACCGCACTGCTCGACGGCAAACTTTATTTCAGCAAAGGCGAACCAGCACGTGTTGCCATTGCACAAGACGGCTCAACCTATGTCGATGCCTTTAGCGGCAAAAAGCTCCTTGAGGATACCGACACATTTAAGCGCATCCCCATTACCAACGCCATGCGCAACCAGTTGCGCAGCTTGAACGCACAATTAAATATCAACAGTAAACAGGCGAGCGTGCGCCAAAGCGCGGTATTGCGCATGATTGGCGACGGCTTGGATAGTGATACCCTGCGGGTATTAAAAGCGCGCCTGCATAAAGAATCCGATGCCCAGGTGCGCGAAACCATTACCACGGCACTGGCAATTAATAATTTGCACAACCTCGATGAACAGGTGCGTCTGGATGCCGTGCAACTGCTGCGCAATTCGCTGCTGCAGGAAGCGCGCAGTGCGCTGATCGAAGCCCAAGCCAACGACCCCAGCGCGAAAGTGAAAGAGCAAGCCCAGCGCGCCCTGGGCTCCATCGACGACCAAGTAGCCATGTATCGCTTTACCGAAAATTTATTTTTTGGCTTAAGCCTCGGTTCAGTGCTGTTGCTTTCCGCCATTGGCCTGGCCATTACCTTTGGGGTGATGGGCGTGATTAATATGGCCCACGGCGAAATGATGATGATAGGCGCCTATGTCACCTTAGGTGTACAGCAGCTATTCCCCAACCAGATTGGCTACAGCCTGTTAATGGCTATACCCGCGGCTTTTGTAGTGTCCGGATTAATCGGCATTGCCATAGAGCGCGGCGTGATCCGCTTTTTATACGGCCGCCCGCTGGAAACCCTGCTGGCCACTTTTGGTATCAGTTTGATTCTGCAACAGGCGGTGCGCTTTTTTATCTCCCCCACCAACCAGGCTGTGCAGCTACCGGATTGGATGAGCGGCTCTATTGCCATTAACCCGGTGCTCTCCATCACCAATAACCGTCTGTATATTTTTATTTTTGGCTTGCTGGTGTTTTTTGCTCTTTTGTTAATTTTGAAAAAAACCTCCCTGGGTTTAAAAGTTCGCGCTGTGTCGCAAAACCGCGCCATGGCGCGCGCCGTGGGTGTAAGGGCCAATTGGGTGGATGCCATGACCTTCGGCCTGGGCTCAGGCATTGCCGGTATCGCCGGGGTGGCGCTGTCGCAACTCACCAACGTCGGCCCCAACCTCGGCCAGTCCTACATTATCGACTCTTTTATGGTGGTGGTATTTGGCGGTGTGGGCAATCTCTGGGGCACCCTGGTCGGCGCCATGGGCCTGGGCATGCTCAATAAATTTTTGGAGCCCTTTGCCGGCGCGGTATTAGCCAAGGTGCTGGTGCTGGTGCTGCTGATTTTATTTATCCAGAAAAAACCCAAAGGCCTTTTCCCGCAAAAGGGTCGCGCCGCCGCAGACTAATTTCGGCAATCGGATATAGATCGCCTGTGTTGGGCACGGCAGCCTAACCTCCTCAACCAAATTGAGAGATTTTTTTGATGTTAATACAACGACTGTTACTCAGCGATAGAGGCGGCAAATGGGTGCTGGGTGCCATTGCCACTGCCATGCTACTGGTGCCCATTTGCAACCTGCTGATTCCCGAAAGTTCCAGCCTGCATATTTCCACTTACACAGTGACACTGCTGGGCAAATTTTTATGTTACGCCCTGCTCGCTCTCGCGGTGGATTTAATCTGGGGCTATTGCGGTATTTTATCCCTTGGCCACGGCGCCTTTTTCGCGCTGGGCGGCTATGCCATGGGCATGTATCTGATGCGTCAAATAGGCCCACGCGGCCAGTATGGCGACCCGCTGCTGCCCGACTTTATGGTGTTTTTAAACTGGGACCATCTGCCCTGGTATTGGCTGGGTTTTGATATGTTCTGGTTTGCCATGCTCATGGTCATACTGGTGCCCGCGCTGCTGGCATTTGTGTTTGGCTGGCTCGCCTTTCGCTCGCGTGTCACCGGCGTTTACCTATCCATTATTACCCAAGCCCTCACCTATGCCTTGATGCTGGCGTTCTTCCGCAATGAAATGGGATTTGGCGGCAACAACGGGCTCACCGATTTTAAAGACATCCTCGGCTTTGCCATTACCGCCGATGGCACGCGTATCGGTTTGTTTTTTATGTCCGGGCTGATTCTGATACTCGGCTATCTCGCCTGCCGCTATATAGTCACCTCGCGCATGGGGCGCATTATTGTGTCGATTCGCGATGCCGAAAGCCGCACGCGTTTTTGTGGCTACAAGGTGGAGAGCTACAAACTCTGGATATTTGTATTCTCGGCAGTGCTGGCGGGAATCGCTGGTGCGCTCTATGTACCGCAAGTGGGGATTATCAACCCGGGCGAATTCTCGCCGCTCAATTCCATCGAGCTGGTGGTCTGGGTGGCCACCGGCGGGCGCGGCACACTCTTCGGTGCCATAGTCGGCGCCTTCTCGGTTAACTATGGCAAAACCCTGTTTACCTCCTTCTCACCCGAATCCTGGCCCTTTGTGCTGGGCGCGCTCTTTGTATTGGTCACCCTGGTGCTTCCCAAAGGCCTGGTGGGTTTGTTCGGCAACAAAAAAGTCAGCGCTCAAAAGCCAATGCCCATCCAGGCAAAAGAGGAAAAGCAAGCCGATGTTAACAAGGAGGCCGCGTAATGAATATTTTTTCCCAAGCGCGTCGCGCGATAGTCCGCGACGATCCTAATTTTGGCGCGCCGCTGGATACCAGCAAAGGCACCATCCTGTACGTCGAGGGCATCACCGTCAGTTTTGATGGCTTTCGCGCGCTCGACAATCTCAACCTTTATATTGACGAAGGTGAACTGCGCTGCATTATCGGCCCCAATGGCGCCGGCAAAACCACCATGATGGATGTGATTACAGGTAAAACCAAACCCGATAGTGGCAGTGTTTATTTTGGTCGCCAGATTAATTTGCTGGAGTTGTCGGAGCATCAGATTGCACGCGGCGGTAGGGGCCGGAAATTCCAGAAGCCGACAATTTTTGAGGCGCTTACCGTTTACGAAAACCTGGAGCTGGCTACCGCGTCCAACAAAAGCGTGTGGTGGACATTAACGCGCAAACTGACAGCTGACCAGAAATATCAAATTGATGAGGTGCTGGTAAAAATCGGCCTTAAGGATTTGCGCCACA
The DNA here is from genome assembly GCA_966251115.1 of uncultured Cellvibrio sp. Lineage (GTDB taxonomy): Bacteria > Pseudomonadota > Gammaproteobacteria > Pseudomonadales > Cellvibrionaceae > Cellvibrio. The sequence continues at coordinate 1,751 of CBINKF010000228.1, read as the reverse complement.
ACAATGCCGGCGCCCTTTCCCACGGGCAAAAGCAGTGGCTGGAAATTGGCATGCTGTTGATGCAAAACCCAAGAGTGCTCTTGGTGGACGAGCCAGTTGCTGGTATGACGGGCGAAGAAACCGAAAAAACCGCCGAGTTGCTCACCTCGCTCGCCGGCGCCCATTCGGTGATTGTGGTGGAGCACGATATGAAATTTGTGCGCTCCATTGCGCGCAAGGTGACAGTTTTACACCAAGGCTCGGTGCTTACCGAAGGTACTATGGATCAAGTGCAAAACGATCCCAAAGTTATTGAAGTTTACCTGGGAGAATAAGCGTGCTCGCGATTAACAGCATCAACCAATACTACGGCCAAAGTCATATCCTCTGGAATTTATCGCTCAATTTAAAACAGGGCACTTGCGGCTGTTTAATTGGCCGCAACGGCGTAGGCAAAACCACTCTGCTTAAATGTATTACCGGTTTATTGCCCATTAAAGACGGCGCCATCAGTTTAAATGGCTACGACATCAACAAGATTGCCACCGATGCCCGCGCGCGCAATGGCATAGGCTATGTCCCCCAGGGGCGCGAGATATTTCCGCTGGTAACAGTAGAGGAAAACCTGCGCATTTCTTTAGGGGCGCGCAAAGACAAAGCACGTTTTATTCCCGGGCTGATCTACGAATTATTTCCTGTGCTTAAAGAGATGAAACACAGACGCGGCGGCGACCTTTCCGGCGGCCAGCAACAACAATTGGCCATAGGTCGCGCTCTGGTGCTGGACCCTAAGCTACTTATTCTCGATGAGCCAACAGAAGGCATTCAACCTAACGTGGTGCGTGATATTGGCGAAGTCATTCGCAAACTCAATCGCGAATTGGGGCTTACGGTTTTGCTGGTGGAACAAAAGCTGCCGTTTGCACGCCGCGTCGCCGATGACTTTTTTATTATGGAAAAAGGCTCCGTTGTTGCCACTGGCCCAATTACCAACCTGAACGATGACCTGGTGCAGCGCTATTTAAGTGTTTGATAAAGCCAAGGGGAACTGGCCAATCTCACCGCAACTTATTCACGCAAATTAAATCCCGCTTATTACTCCCTCGCCCATTTGGCGGGGGTGTTTGTCCTCCTCGGTTGTATCAACCGATTTTTAGAACTCGCCTCCTCGTTTTTACACAATTCGCGAACCATTCAATCTAGCTTCCGACCTTGGGCTAACTTGAAATCACGCCATCCTGATATATAGTAATTTTCACGACTATTGGCTTAGCTCCAACCACGCCAAATGGAATAAGAGATTTAACTTTGCGATACCTGGGAAATTAGAAGGCGGCAAAAGCGCGCAATAATTAACCGAATCATCGAGTTACATCCAATAGTTAAAGCTTTATAAAAACTTGTCGATAGCTTGTATACGCCTCGCGAAAGCATGCTGTTTGAGGGCGTTTACCTAGCTACGTAGATTAACTTTTATAGGATGTTCTCATATGAAACAAACTCACTTGAAATTGTTAAAAGGCCTTGGAATAGCAGCGCTTTTTGCGGGCTCCAACCTGGCACTGGCGGAATCTGTAACGATTCCCGCAACAGTGACAGTTAACAATGCCATTAACTTTACCTCCACCGGCAGCTTGGACTTCGGCCAGGTGCGCGCCACCGCCAGCACAACTGCGGCCAACTGCGTCGGTTTGGTTCTGCCCACCGCGTCGCTGACTATGGTTGCCGCTTCAACCGGCACCCAGTTTGCCGCTGCCTGTACCGCTGCAGGT
>CBINKF010000227.1:0-5667 GCA_966251115.1 uncultured Cellvibrio sp. | reverse complement strand
CGCCAATACCGCGCTCCTGGCGCTCTACTACGCCGATAAGCTGGGCAGCAGCAATCCGCTTTACAGCCGCTACCACAACTTTGGCAAAAAGCAGATCGACTATATCCTCGGTGACAATCCCGCTGACCGCAGCTACATGGTCGGCTTTGGCAAGGACTTCCCGATCAATGTCCACCATCGCGGCTCCCACGGCTCCTGGGCCGACAGCATGAAAGTACCCGAGCAACAGCGCCATATCCTTTACGGCGCGGTGGTGGGCGGCCCAGCGGCGGATACCGACTACGAGGAAGATCGCGGCAACTATGTACTCAATGAAGTCGCCACGGATTACAACGCGGGCTTTACCAGTGCGGCGGCAATCTTGTTCGATCACTACGGCGGCGCAGCGCTGCCCGACGACCAGTTCCCACCGGCAGAGCCACCCAAACCCGACGAGTATTTAGTCGGTGCCAAGGTCAACTCTTCCGGTCCGCGCCACCTGGAAATTAAAGCGGTGATTCAAAACCACTCGACCACTCCGGCGCGCGGCCGCACCGACCTCTATCTGCGCTACTTTTACGATTTGTCGGAAGTGTTTGCCGCGGGCTATTCGGTGAATGATTTAAGCGTGACCTCCGGCTACTCCCAGGCTTCGTCGATTTCCAACCTTAAACACTGGGCGGGCAATATTTATTATGTGGAAATTGCTTTCGCCAAGGATGTGATTTTCCCCGGCGGACAATCGGAGCACAGGCGCGAAGTGCAATTCCGCGTGTCCCTGCCCACCACCTCCACCGCTGCCGAATGGGACAGCAGCAACGACCCCAGCTGGGACCCGGGCTATGCGACAACCACAGAAAACTATGGCATGACCACCACCAAAATTGCGGTCTATGGCAGCGACGGATTACTCTGGGGTGTAGAGCCGCCCAAAGACGGCAGCAGCAGTTCGTCGCCGGCAAGTTCTTCCAGCAGCTCCAGCTCTTCGCTGATCAGCTCTTCAAGCAGCTCCTCTTTGAGCAGCTCATCATTAAGCAGCGCGCCTTCGAGCAGTTCATCTTCGAGCAGTTCATCTTCGAGCAGCTCATCAAGCAGTTCGCTCAGCAGCGCATCCTCAAGCCAGGCGGGAGGCAGTCAGTGCAATTGGTACGGCACTCTCTATCCACTCTGCGTTACCACTCAATCTGGTTGGGGCTGGGAAAACCAACAGAGCTGTATTGCGCTCAGCACCTGCAGCAGTCAACCGGCCCCCTACGGCCCGGTTGGCAGCAGCTCGTCGGCGGTGTCCAGTTCGAGCAGTGCGACGAATTCCTCAAGCAGCACGTCGAGTTCAAGCGCAGTTTCCAGCTCCAGTGTTGTTTCAAGTTCAAGTGCGGTTTCCAGTTCCAGTGTTGCATCAAGCTCGAGCAGCTCTGCGCTAAGCAGCAGCTCCTCCAGTGTGGCGACAACCGGCAATTGTGTTTATGTGATTAGCAACCAGTGGGACAGCGGCTTTACTGCCAGCATCCGCATCAGCAACACCGGCAGCAGCGCGATTAACGCCTGGAATGTGTCCTGGCAATACGCGGGCGATAACCGCGTAACCAGTTTGTGGAATGCCAATTTCACCGGCAGCAATCCCTACTCGGCCAACAACCTGAGTTGGAATGGACAAATTCAACCGGGACAAACAGTGGAGTTTGGCTTCCAGGGCACTAAGGGTGCGGGCGCCAATGCTGAGGTTCCCAGTGTGACTGGCGCTGTCTGCCATTAATTTTGGGGTTTATTTTTTTCTATTGTTTTAAAACAAAAAGCCCGACATTTCTGTCGGGCTTTTTGTTTGAGCGTTGTGTGTGTTTTTATTAATCCAAGCTAACTTTTACTTGGTTTTGTGCGACTTGTCTTTAGCCTGAGCCGTTGCCGGTATAGCGGGTTGAGGGACAGACGCCGCTGACGACGAACTCGCCGCATTAGCAGCAACCGGCGCAGCCTCTTTAACTGTCAACGCGGCCAGGTTTTGCTTGGCGAACTTGTCGTAGTCGTACTGGTTGATTTTAAAGTAGATATCGCGATCGCTGCGTTTTACGTAGTAATCCTTATCCGCCTTAATAAACTCGTACTGCCAATTGCCTTCGGGTGAATTTACACCAAAGATCAGGCTCTCGCCCTGGGGTTTGGTTTTTACCGCGTCCTGCAAATTCAACTGCGCAAAACTGTTCGCCAATGCCTGGGCTTTGGCGGCATCCACCTGGGGCGCCATTTGCCCTTCCTGCAGATTCAGGTTGGCAAAACTCCAGCTGTCTGCTGCCGGTGGTTTCATGCTGTTGGCCGCCAGATTTTTAACCGCTTGACTGGCATCCGCCGCTTTGCGCACCAGGGTAAAATCGCCGCCTGTCACCTGGCTGATATCCTTGGCATTGAGCAAATCTTTGGGCAGCCAATCGCTGGCTTTAACCGCAAAATCGTATTGGCTCATGTCCACGGCAAACACATCATCGTCCTTGGCGCGGCGCAGGTGAATTTTTTTAAAGCCGGGCGAAGTTCCCAAATAAATATCGGCCACCAATTTATCACTCTGGTAAGCCTGGATATGGCGTTGGAATTTTTTCGCATCCACTTCAAAACGCTCGTGACTGGAGGCGGTTGTCGCCACCGGCCAGGTGAGTTTGGTATCGCCCAGGTGCGCGAGCACTGTATCCACCTTGGCTTGCTCTGCCGGCAGCTGGAATAAATCCGGCAGCAGCCATTGGCTGCCGGATTTAGTCAGAGTCGCGCTGGAGTTGGCATCGCTAAACACCAGTTTATCTATTGCGCTGCTGGGTTGATCCATCAGCGGCTGGGCCGACTGGTTGGATGCACCATTTTTATTGACGGCGAATACAGCCATCGCCAGCAGCAGTTGTGCGGCCAATATCAGGCCCAGTTTTTGTTGCCAGGTTTTCATCATCTTAGGTCCTCAATCGGTTGGCCATTAAACGGCTTGCGCCATCCATTGTTGATAGCGACGGGCGCGCGTACGTTTAATACCGCGCTGAATCAGGCCCACCAACAACAGCGCCAAGAGTGCCAAGCCATAGTTGAGGTACTCCCAAAACATTTGGGTAGAAGCCTGCATGGTTGGCAAGGTGCGATTGAAATTGCTGCGCGCGCGAATGCTCAGCAGGCCCGCATCCTCCAGCGACCAATCGAGGGTATTGGCCATCAGTTGCAAACCGCCCAGGTTTTGGCCACCGCTGGCGGCACCGGCCATGCTGATCACCGGGTCGGTGAGGAAGTCGTTGGAGCTGTACAAAATAATGCGCGCCGAATCCGGTGAGTGGGCAATAATGCCGCTCACGGTTTGCTTGTCATCAGCGGCCGTTTTATCTGCATCCTTTTTATCCGCTCCCTTTTGATCTGCGGCATTGCCCGCTTGCGCGCTTTTTGCCTCGCTCAACAGCGGTGATTGTTTGCCGGCAAAATAGGAGTCGAACTTGCCCTGGCTGATAACGCCCAGCAAATAGGGTTTTTGCTCGCCTTCTGCGCGGTAAGGCGTTACCCCGCGACTGTCCACCTGAGGCATAACACTCAGGCTGCTCGACAACCAGGATTTATCCGAAGAGTGCAGCAACTCGGTAATCTGACGCCCCCCCTGGGCTTTGGGGTCCAGGTTAATGGGTGAGGCCCAGGCCATGGTCAACTGCGGCAAATTGGCGGTGATGGGATTGCTGCTGTTCAAACCCTGATTGCGCACATCGACAAAATAAGGGTAATCCAGCATGCGCATTTCCTGCACACTAAAGCCGCCCAGGTTGCGTTCAACCGGAACCGGGAAAGGCACATTTTGTTTGTCCATCACCACCTTGTCCTGAATTTCCAGGCCATTGTGTTTTAACCAGTCCGCCAGCCCCGAGTTGTGCTTTTGCAAACTCAAACTGGTTTGCGACAGGCTCGCCTGGTAGGGCGAACTTGCAACCACCACAGTGCCGCCCTGCATTAAAAACTGGTCAACGGCGAACAGCTCTTTTTGGCTGAGGTTGTTGGGCGCCGCCAGCAACAAAATGTCTGCCTGGCCAGAGACGCTGCCATCTTTTAAATCTTCGTGCACCAGGTTCAAATCTGTACCTAAAAACTGTTGCAGATTATTAAACTCCGGGCCTCCACTCGGCCCCCCGTAGGGGTTGTAAGCCGGCTCAGGTGTTACCAGTGCCACGGTTTTGGTAAAGCCGGTGGCAAAGCGTTTTAGCGCCGAATTTAAATTGCGCTCAAAACTGGCTTGAGTCATATCATCCAGTGGAATCTGCACCACCTGTTGGCCCTGGGCGAGGGTCATGTAAAAGTAAAAACGCTCGTTGCTCAGCAGGCTGGTTGCCATCGGCTGGAAGCCGTAGTCTTTGGCGATCTGCTTGCCAAGCTTGCCGCCATCCGCATCCGGATCGGCAAAATTCACTTTTAACCGGCCCTGGGATTTTTGTTGCAGCGCCTTGGTTTGCGTCTCAACAATGGTGCGGAAGTCCTGCAATTTTTTGGGCAGTAGCAGCTTGTCACTCACATAGGCGTTAAAGCTGATATCGCCCTTGACTGTGTCAAACAAATTGCCGCCCGCCTGGTAGGAGTGCAGCACTTTTTTAATGGCCGTGGTCAGGTCGTGCTCGGGATTGCGCAATTTCACATCCAGGTTGTCCACGCCCTGGGATTTCACTTCAATTAAATCGCGGAAACCCAACACCTGGTATTCATCACCGTATTGCACCAGCACATTAAAGTAGGAGTTAACCACCGCTGCCTGGTAGCGATCCTGCACCTGGAAAGGCACGGGTTTGATGGCGTACTTCTGGTTGGCTTCTTTTTCCAGCTCAGGTGAGCTTACCGGGTCGACAAATTCAACGCGCACTTTACCTTTGCCCGCCACTTCATACTCTTTCATCAGGTCGCGCAGCTGCGGCACCAGCGGCGATAACAAGGGGTGGGTTTTGCTGCTGAAATAGCCGCGAATTAACAGTGGCTCCTGCAGCTGTGCCAAATAGGCTTTGGTGGCCGGTGAAATGGAATACTGCTGGCCCTGGGTTGCATCCAGACGCAGGCTGTTGATTTGCCCCAGCCAGAGGTTGGCGGTGAGCGCATTCAACACCAGTAACAGGGTGGCAATTCTCCAGCCGCGGTGATGTTTTTTATCGCCAGTGGCCGCCCAGCGCTCGCGCTCCAGCGCAAAGGTATTTAGCGTCAGGAACACCAACATCAGGCTCAGGTAATAATACAGATCGCGCGCATCCAGCACCCCGCGAGTAATAGAGTCAAAACGCGAGCCTGTGCCCAGCAGGCGCAGCCACTCGCCTGCGGTATTGCCAAAAAAATCGGTGATGGCGCTGCTGCCCAGCAAATAAAAAACACCGCACAGGGCAACCGCACTGATCAGGCTGACAATTTGATTGTCGCTGCGGGAGGAGACAAACAACCCAATACTTAAATAGGCCGCCCCCAGTAACAGGGTTGCCACATAGCCGGCAATCACCGGGCCCCAATCCAGATCGCCAATAATTGCCACGGTAATGGGTAGCGGCAAGGTAATTAGTAAGGCGATAGCCAGGAGCGCGATACAACCGACAAATTTACCCACCACAAAATGCCACAGCGGCACCGGCTGGGTGAGCACATGTTCGAGCGTACCCGTGCGCCGCTCTTCACTCCACATGCGCATGGTGAGGGTGCTGGCGAGGAAGATCAGCAGCA
>CBINKF010000226.1:0-5679 GCA_966251115.1 uncultured Cellvibrio sp. | reverse complement strand
TCTCCTCCAAAAACGGCAGGGCGGTGTGATAGGTGAGGGCAGTGGGAATAGCCGCTTCCGGCCAGATCACCCAATTGTTGCTCCACAGGTTTTCGCTCATGGTGCGCAGTTGATCGAGCGCGGCATTAACGGATTCGTAACTCCAATCCAGCTTGGTGCTCTGGTCGACATTGGGCTGCACCATGCCCACGCTTATGGCTTTGCTCGCAGGTTCCGCCCAGGTGATTTTCTGCAGGCCGAATCCAGCAAACCACATTAAAGCGGTGGTAGCACTGGCAATAATTAAACTGCGGGATTTTTTGCCTTGATAAACCCACTCGGCGAGCAGGCTCGCGCTAAACACCGCTGCCAGACTCACGCCCATAACCCCCAGCACCGGCGCCCAGCCGGAGAGCCAGGTGCGCAAATGGCCATAGCCGATAAACAGCCAGGGGAAACCGGTTAAAAGCCAGGTGCGCATCCATTCGCCCAACAGCCAGCAGAGCGGAAAGACAATTATCAGTGCATATTTGTGGCTGTTAAAGCAGCGGCCAAAAATATAAAAAGGGACAACAAACAACAGCGCCATAAAGCAGGCAAATACCAACACCAAAAAGCCCGCTAGCAAAGCCGATGCGCCGCCGAAATTGTGGATACTGACATAAATCCAGTGCACCCCTGCCGCGTAGTAGCCCACACCAAACGCGAAGCTGCGCCAGAGCACCGCGCGCAGTGGTTGGTTTTTTAGCAGCAATGCCAGCCCGCAAACACCCAGAATCCCCAGTGGCCAGATATTAAAAGGCGCAAAGCTGAGGGTGATGATTGCGCCGCTAATCAGGGCGAAAATTATCGCAAGTGGGTTGCTCAAGCGCTGGAAAAAATCTGCCATGGTCGAAGGTTTCTTGTAATGAATTTGGAGTTAAAAAAATCCCGCCGTCAGGCGGGATTTTTACAGCTGTTGAGTTTATTCAAAAATCGTCAAGCGCAGCAAATGTATTTGGCGATTATCGGCATAGAGCACGCGGAAGCGCATATTGCCAATTTCCACCACTTCGTTGCGCTTGGGCAGGTGGCCAAACTCCTGCATTAAAATGCCGCCGATAGTATCGAAATCTTCATCGCTAAAATCGGTAGAGAAGTATTTGTTGAAATCCTCGATAGGCGCCAGAGCTTTAACGATATAGTCGTTCTCTGCCACCTGTTTGATAAATTCGCTAGCCTCTTCTTCGTCATCGGTTTCGTCTTCAATTTCGCCGACGATTTCTTCGAGAATATCCTCAATGGTGAGCAGGCCGGAGATGCCGCCGTACTCGTCCATCACCAGCGCCATGTGGTAGCGGTTTTCGCGGAACTCGCGCAGCAGCACGTTAACGCGCTTGCCCTCCGGCACTATATTGGCCTGGCGCAGTATGGTTTCCAGGTTGAAATTCTCGGTGCCGTTCAGCGCCAGTGGAAGCAGGTCCTTGGCCAACAGAATGCCGCGCACATCATCCAGGTTTTCACCAATTACCGGGTAGCGGCTGTGGCCGGATTCGATGACTTGCTGGAGGATTTCCTGGGGTGTTGAGTCGAGTTTAACCGCCACAATTTGTGAGCGCGGCACCATAATTTCACGCGCGTGGAGTGAGGACACATCCATAGCGCCTTCGATGATGCTCACGGCTTCCGGGTCGAGCAGATGGTTGTCGGCTGCGTCCTTGATAATTTCCAGCAGTTCATCGCGGGATTTGGGCTCGGTACTGAATGCGTGCAGCAGTTTGTCCAGCCAGGAGCGCTCGTGTTTTTCCGCTGTTGCGCTACTCGGGTGATCGTCCGCCATGTTGGTTATTCCTGAATCGGGGGCGCTGGTTATTCCAGCTCGGTATAGGGCGCTGGGAAGCCCAGGCCGGTGATTATGTGGGTTTCCAAGGCTTCCATTTCGTCGGCCTCGGCATCGTCAATATGGTCGTAGCCTAACAGGTGCAGGCTACCGTGTACCAGCATGTGCGCCCAGTGGGCCTCCAGCGCTTTACCTTGCTCCCGGGCTTCGCGCTCTACCACAGGGGCGCAGACCACCAGATCGCCAAGTAGCGGGATATCCAGCTCCTCGGGCAGGTCGGCGGGGAAGGAGAGCACATTGGTAGGGTAGTCTTTGCTGCGGTACTGGGCGTTCAATTCCTGGCCTTCGGCCTCGTCCACTATGTAGACGCTGACTTCCGCCTCCTGCAGCTGCTGGGATTCGAGCGCTGCAGCTATCCAGCGCTCAATAAGCTCTTGCGCCGGAAGCGCCTGGCTCTGGCTGTTGATTTCTATATCTATCTGAAAGCTCATGATCTGCGTTTAAAAGCCATTGTGCTTGGGCTGGGCATCCTCATAGGCGTCATAGGCTTCCACAATTCGCTGAACCAGCGGGTGGCGCACCACGTCCTTGGAGGTGAAATGGGTAAAGCTGATGCCGTCGACATGGCCGAGCACTTCAATCACATGGCGCAGGCCGGATTGCACGCCGCGCGGCAGGTCGATCTGGGTGGGGTCGCCAGTGATCACCGCCGTAGTGCCAAAGCCGATGCGGGTGAGGAACATTTTCATCTGTTCGCGGGTGGTGTTCTGGCTTTCGTCGAGGATTACAAAGGAGCCGTTGAGGGTGCGACCGCGCATAAACGCCAAGGGCGCAATCTCGATTACCCCGCGCTCAATGAGTTTGCCTACGGTTTCAAAACCGAGCATTTCATAAAGGGCGTCGTACAACGGGCGCAGATAGGGGTCGACCTTCTGGGTCAGGTCGCCGGGCAAAAAGCCGAGCTTTTCACCGGCTTCCACCGCCGGGCGCACCAGCAGGATTCGCTCGATTTCGTTTTTAAGCAGGGCTTCTACCGCACAGGCTACCGCCAGATAAGTCTTGCCGGTACCCGCCGGGCCAACACCAAAGTTGATGTCGTTGCGCTGCACGGCGCGCACATAGCGCTGCTGATTGAGGCCGCGCGGCTTGATGGTGCACTTTTTGGTGCGGATCAGGCAGATGTCTTCATCCTGCGCTTTAGCTTCAGTCGCTAATTGATTGTTTGGCTGGGAATTTTCTTGGGGATCTTTAGCCATGTCGGCTTTGTCCAGTTGTTCCATAAGGGCTTCAATACCTGAGGATTGCAGGGCCAGGTGGACTTCATCGGGGGTCAGCTCGCCCTCTTTGGTGGCGGCGTAAAGACTTTCGAGAAGTGCCTGGGCGGCGCGGGTGGGCTCGGCTGGGCCGATTAGCTCAAATTCGTTGCCGCGATGGCGGATTTCAACGTTTAAGCGTTCTTCAATCTGGCGTATGTGCTGGCCGAGCAGACCGTTGAGGCTGGCTAGGCGGCGGCTGTCACTGGGTTCCAGGATAAGCTGCCGGGATACAGATTCGGGGGCGTTAATAACGTGGCTGTTCAAAAGGTTAGTAGGCTCTGTTTACTGACTTAACTTAAGACTAAACGATTCAGCGGGTCGCATAAAGCGGAATTTTACCCTGTTTTAATTCTCGCTGCCGATAAAAAATGTGCCAATTTTACGGGCATCCGCTTCGTTTATCCCGCAACTCGAGGCTATTTCGCGCCATTGTGCCACAGCGTTTGTTACAGCCATTGCACAGGCTTCAACTCTGGGTTTGGGCAAACCGAATATTTTATTGAGTTTACGTGCCTCTGCGGGGCTGGGGGGAAGTTGCTGGTATTGAAACCCGGCAACCGGATACTGGCCGCGAACCAGGTTGGGCACCATGTCATAGGCGGGTGTCAGACGATAGCCCTTGCCGTCGTAAAGCAGGCTGAAATTGCGCTCATGGTCGTCCAGGTTGTGGATGCAGCGGTTAAACAGCATTTGCCTGAGTAGCTGCTCGGCATCGTCCTCTATGGCGATCGAGTGATGCTGTAAAACGCGATGAATATCGTCGTAACGAAAGTTAAAGCCGTGGTCCTGGGCGCTCTTGGGGTTTTTAAGCAGGCTGTTGATACTGATCAGATGGCGACGATAGGGTGTGTCCATATCAAACCTGTCCAGCAAGAGCACATCGCGGCCATTGACCTGCTCCAGAATCTGGCCATCACCCACCCGGATTCCCGCCAGTTTTGCCATGCGCAGGCAGGCCAGCTCGACTCGGGCATTGTTGTAGTCGTCCTGGGAGCGATTGAATTTGGCGAGATATTCCTTGCCCTGGTATTGAATCAGGGCTTTGGGGCGGGCGCCGCCTACGCCACTGCCGGAACTGGCCAGGTATAAAAGCCCCAGTTCATCCAGGTCGAGATTGGCAAAATTCTGGCTGTCGATCTGTTGTGCCATGGCTTCGGCGCTGGCGAGTTTTTCCAGCGGTAATCCCGCTTCAAAGTTGGGCGCCTCACCTTTGGCAACAATGGCCAGGGCACCTATGTGGCGCTGGTTGAGCAGGGAGAGCAAATCAATGGCACTGTGTTGGTTTAGTCGCTTGCCTTGCCTGTAAAAAGCGTAGCGAACCAGCACCCGCTTGCCCCAGTCGTCGGGCAGGTAGTCATCCAAAAAGCCAGGCAAGCTGCCTCGGCACTCAAATTGTATTTCGCCGGCGTGAAGGGGCAGGGCATTGGGGTCCAGCGAGAAAGCACCTGGGTGTGCCAGGTAATCCGGGGTGTAGCGGAATCCCAGTTGTTCGACGCGCCCATTAGCTTCTGCAATCACGCAGTTTGCCGCCTTGATCAGCCCGGTGGCGCGTGTATTCAGGTAGATATCGTAGATCTGCTTGATATTTGATGGATTGCTAGTCATCAAACAGGCTCTCTTTCAGGGTGAAAAGCTGCGCAAAGTTATCGGCCGTGCCTAAGACAACTGCGGCCTGGTAGTAGCGCGCCAGGCTGACACTCAGGTCGCCCTTTTCCATTTTTTGCAAGGTGGCGCGGGCGACACCTATGCGCAGGGCAAAGGCCTGGAGGTCATCACCGGGAAAGCGTCGCTTGCGCGCTTGGCGAAAGCGCTCGCCCAGATAGGGAAGGTATTCGACTTGGTGTACCATAATAATAGTAAATTTAGGCTTTAAAGGCATTATTTACTATTATTATGGTATTTGAAAGGGCTTATTTTACCCAGTCGGCATCCAGTTCGGAGCTGAGCAGGGTGCCGCGCAGCGAGTTGGGTAGCGCCTCTTCAATCAGTACATCGGCGAACTTGCCAATCAGGTCGGCGTTGTCGCAGCGGAAGTTAACCACCCGGTTGTTCTCGGTGCGACCGCACAGCTGGCCGGGGTCTTTTTTGGAGTAGCCGCTCACCAGGATGCGCTCGGTATTGCCCACCATATGGCGGCTGATGCGCATGGCCTGCTGGATAATGCGGTCCTGCAGAATCGCCAAGCGCTGCTTTTTCACCTCTTCCGGGGTGTCATCGGGCAGGTCGGCGGCGGGGGTGCCAGGGCGCGGGCTGTAGATAAAGCTGAAGGAGGTATCAAACTCCATGTCCTGGATCAGCTTCATAGTGGCTTCAAAATCGGCCTCGGTTTCGCCGGGGAAGCCGATGATAAAGTCGGAGGAGAAGCTGATATTGGGGCGATTCTTTTTGATGCGGCGCAGCTTGGATTTGTACTCAAGTACGGTATGGCCGCGTTTCATCGCCATCAGAATGCGGTCGGAACCGCTCTGCACCGGCAGGTGCAAATGGCTTACCAGCTCGGGCACCTGGTTGTATACCTCAATCTGGGCATCGGTAAATTCCACCGGATGTGAGGTGGTAAAGCGG
>CBINKF010000225.1:0-5695 GCA_966251115.1 uncultured Cellvibrio sp. | reverse complement strand
CCTACTCCGTTGCGGCTGGGTTGCGCTGACTTGTGGCTGCGCTCGGGGCGGAGTGGAGTACCCACCCGGCCCTGCTTGGGCTGCTGGGCCGCCGGGTTGCGGCAGCCACAGTAAGCTCGATAGCTTTAGGGTAAAGCTTAGATTTCGGTATCGTAAACGGGTTCTTGCTTGGGTTGGGGCAGAACGTCTTTTTCCAGCAGGATGCTGGCGTCGATAAAGCCTTCTTCGATTTCGCGCAGGGCGATTACAGTGGGTTTGTCGTTTTCCAGAGGCACATGGGGCTCTTTGCCGCCTATGGCGATTTGACGGGCGCGCTTGCTACCTACCATGACCAGTTCAAAGCGGTTATCTACGTGGTTCAAACAATCTTCAACAGTAATACGTGCCATATATTTCACTACCAGGTTGTCAAACTATCCCGCGCGGTTGCGCGAAATGGGGAAGAATCGGATAAAAGGGGCTTATTATGCGTCACCAGACCCCATGGTGCCAACAGGGACTGGTTAAAATCAAGCCAGAAGCGCCCGCAATAGCTCGCTGTGGCGCTGCACCTGGGCCTCGCGGCGAATATGCTGGGCGGTAATCAGCGCCTGGAATTGCGCCAGGGCGACGTTAAAGTCGTCGTTGATAATCAGGTAGTCAGCTTCCACATAGTGCGACATTTCGCTCATGGCCTCGGCCATGCGCGCGTCGATTACCGCTTCGGCATCCTGACCGCGGCCGGTCAGGCGCTGGCGCAAACTGGCCAACGAGGGCGGCAGGATAAACAGGCTCACGGTATCCGGCATCAACTTGCGCACCTGTTGCGCGCCCTGCCAATCGATTTCGAGGATCACATCCAGGCCTTGGGCCAGGGTGTCCACCACCCATTTTTGCGAGGTGCCGTACATATTGGTAAACACCTTGGCGCTCTCCAAAAACTCACCGCGCTCGAGCATGGTTTCAAAGGTGGCCATATCCACAAAGTGGTAATTGACCCCGTTTTGCTCCCCCGGGCGCATGGGGCGGGTGGTGTGGGAGACAGAGACACAGACTTCGGGGCTGGATTTAACCAGCGCATTCACCAGGCTGGTTTTACCCGCACCCGAGGGGGCGGACACTGTGTAGAGGGTGCCGAGGTTTGCCATGAATAAACCTTACTCAATAAAAATAACACGACGCTTGGCCGCTATGGGGGTGTAAAGCCGCTGTGAAGGTGTAAATTATGGCACAGCTTGGCGGGTGCCACATCCAAGCGGCGGGTTGATCCGCGGCTGCGCCTGCCGATTCGGGTTAATCTGTGGCATAGTGAGCTAATCCCACCGCTGTCAGTAACCAATTGCGTTCAATTACCAGGACCAACATGCTCCATCAATTGCTATCTGTTACCCAAACTGCCGAGCGACTGCGCGTGCGCCCCGAGTATGTCTATCAGCTGGTGGAAAAAAAGCGCTTGAATTTTATTTACGGCGAGCAGCTGGACGCCATAGAGGTGGAAAAGTTGGCTAAATTGATGGAAAAGCTGCGTCAGAATGGCATTGCCACTTTGGTGGAAATTACTGCCCAGGGTGATGGGCCGCTGGACTAGCGGCCCCCCAGGATATTACTGCTGCTGTGCCTCGCGCACTTCGTAATAAGTCTGCTCGGAAATCTTCTGATAGGGCGTCACGTCCTTCATAAACGCCATATAGGATTCGTAGACCTTTTTAAACTCCGGGTCCTGTGCCGCCTACTGTTGGTATACCTGCTGCGCCATCTCGTAAAAACGCTTGAGCACCGAATCGGGCAACCGTTTTACCTGCACCCCTTTAGCTTTCAATTCTTTCAACGCGCGGCTGTTGTTGGCGGTGTAGGAATCGAGCATGTCCTGGTTAACCGCGCGGGTGGCGTAGGTGACAATCGCCTGCAAGTCGGCAGGCAAGCTTTCAAATGCCTGCTTGTTCACAATCAATTCCAGACAGGGGCCAGGCTCGTGCCAGCCTGGGTAGTAGTAATACTTGGCAATTTGTTGGAAGCCAAAGGCTAAATCGTTCTCCGGCCCCACCCACTCGGCGGCATCAATAACACCGGTTTGCAGCGAGGTGTAAAGTTCACCGCCGGGGATATTGACCGCCGTACCCCCCGCCAGATTAAACACTTCGCCCGCCAACCCGGGAATGCGCATTTTCAAGCCGCGCAGGTCGTCGATGGAATTAATTTCGCGGTTAAACCAACCGGCCATTTGCACCCCGGTGTTGCCCGCGGGAAAGGGAATCAAATTAAACGGCGCGTAAACCTCGCGCCACAGCTCCAAGCCACCGCCGTGAAACAGCCAGGCGTTTAATTCCTGGGCGTTCATGCCGAAGGGGATGGCGGTAAAAAACTGCGCTGCCGGCACCTTGCCGCGCCAGAAGTAGGCGCCCGAATGGCCCATCTCCACACTGCCGGACGACACCGCATCAAACACACCCAGGGCCGGCACCAGCTCGTTGGCGCCATAAACATGAATCTGCAAGCGGCCATTGCTCATCTCGTTAATAATCTGCGCGATCTTCTCCGCGCTTACGCCCAGGCCTGGGGTGTTTTTGGGCCAGGAGGTGACCATTTTCCAGTGATACTGCTGCTGGGTGCTGGCGGTGACTCCAGCTTCATTGGTGCTGCCGGGCGTGGTCTGCGCGGATTTTTCCTTTACCAGTAAAGCAACGCTGCCGACCAGCGCAGCCACCAGCAAAAGGATGACCAGGGGATACCAGTTTATTGTTTTGTTGTTCATAGGCGATGGGCTGGAAGTGTTATTGGAAAGGCAGCCATTTTACACATTATCCCACTACCTGCGGCACGCCCCGGTTTAGCCTTGAGGCTTCAAGCCTATACACAACGACAGTCTGCACTTATGCAGCAACTGCTTTGCGCGCCAATTTATGGCCCTAAATCACCGCCGCCAGGCCGCGATTGTGCCAAAAATCCTGCCCGGCAAAACGCCGGGGACCGGCGTAGGTGTGTTGCAGATTGCGGTTGTAGGTGTGCGCCACCGCCAGCATCTCGCGCTGAAACTGCGCCAGCGACTCTGGCCAGTTTTCCAGCCCGGCACCAATGACCTGGGCGGCGCTGCGCGCCGAGGCCAGGGCGTGAAACAGCCCCTGGGAGGACACTGGATCAAAGCTGATAAGCGCGTCGCCTATGGCGAGAAAGCCGGGCCCGGCCCAGGGATTCAATATCCAACAGGCTGCTGCCCGCCGGACGCGTGAGAACCTGGGCGACCTCTACGCCTTCAAGCACCTCGGCCAACAGCGGGTGACGACGGGCGCTCGTCAAAAAGGATTGGGGGTTTTACAGCTGCAGGCGCTGGGAGTTGTGGGCATCCAGATGATAGGCCAACACCCGGTGGGCCTGCGAGCAGAGCCCGGCGCGCACCGTGTACCACCAGCCGGTCTCATCGGCCAACAGACGCGTGGTGCAGTCCTCATCGCCCGGCCCCGGCTGCAAAAAGCTGTGCATACACAGCAGCGGGTCGTCCTTAAGCTTGGGAATAGCCAGGCGTCTGGCCAACTGCGCCGAGCGCCCGCTGGCATCCACCAACCAGGGGCTGCGATGCATTTCGGAGTCGCCCGCCGTCTCGATCTGCACCTGCCAGTCTGCGCCTGTGCGGGTCACGTCATAAGCGCGGCAATGGTGGCGAATCACCGCCCCTGTCTCCCGCGCGGCCTGGTGCAACATGGCTTCAAAGGCGCGCCTGTCCAGATGCCAGCCCGGCCCCTGGGGGTCGCGCAGGCTGTCGCGCCACACGGGTTCGGGCTCGTCCCACACCGCCAGGCTGGCCGCCCGCGCCGGGTGACCGGCGGCTAAAAAGCGCTGATACACACCCAGCTGCTGCAGCAGAACCGCCGCCGCGCCGGGCAGCGACTCGCCAATTCGCACCTGGGTCGAGGGTTCCGCCTGGCGCTCCAGCAAGAGCACCCGCCGGGAGCCCAACTGGCGCGCCAGGGCCAGGCCCGCCGGCCCGGCGCCAAGGATAATCAGGTCCCAGTCCTGGACCTGGGCAAATGCCGCCACCAGCTCAGGCATCCCGTCTGAGGAACAGATTGCGCTGGGTTTTAAGCGCTAGCTGCTGGTCTTCCTTGCTCAGCTCGGCGCCGCCGCGATCTTCCACCTGCATCAGCGGGGGGAAGTCGGGGTCGTTTTCAACACCTGGGCGCACCTCCACTATGCCCATTTCCGGAAAGCGGCTGATCATATTTTCCAGCTGCTTGGCCGGTAGCCCCAGGGTGCGGTTCCAGTCGGCACGCTGGTTAAAGGCCTCAATCCGCTCGGTGCGGGGCAGGCTGGTATCCATCACCTTGGCGTAGTTTTTAGCGCTGAGTACCTGGTTGGGCACCCGCGCCGGCCAGAAGGTGGGCAAAAAGGGCTCGTACTGGTGATCGTAACCCGAGCGGCAGCTGGCGGTGTCCGTCTGCCAGGGCACCGCCATCCAGCGGGTGATGGAGCCGGGGAACTGGCCAAACAGCGGGCCGTTGTAGGACTTAACCTCCAGGGGTGTCAGGGTGGTGCCATAGTCGGGTTCCGGGTCGCGTTTGGCGCGGTGGCGCCAGCGGTAGGGTTCGCTGTACATAGTGGCGTGGCGCACCGGCCAGGTCATCTCGCAGCCAGGGTGAAAGGCATCCGCCAGGCAGAACTCCAGGGCCGCCTGGTCGAGGGTCGCCGGTTGCTGTGCCACAGGCACCTCATCAATGCGGCCGGGGGGAATATAGGCGGGATCGTAATCCGCCACAAAATGGCCCTGGGCCCAATATTCCAACTGCGCCAACTGGGTGGCGGTGAGGTAGTTCATGGCGTTTACCACCGGCGGCATGGGGATATCCATGGCGTCGCCGTAAACCCAGGGCCAGGGCTTTTGCGATATATCCTGGTCCTCGGGGTTGCGGAAGCTGTTGGCGACTGTGCGCCGCAGTTCAGCGTAGGTGTGACCGGGCATGGCCAGCTTGGCCAGGTAGTCCGGGGCCAGAAAATGCTGCGGCATGCCGTAGCCAAAACCAGCGGCAAAACCGGCGTTCATCCACTGCAGGTCGCACATGGCTTTAAGGATGGGGTAGATATCCTGCTGGAAGGAGGGGCGCGTAGGCGCCGGATTTGCCTCTACCTGGTCTTTAAGGGATTAAGAGCTCCAGCTCACTGCTGTCCCACTAATTTCGCACCAATGAAAGCCGGAGTTGAGGCGATAAACTCTTGTCCGGTTTTCTCTTTTTAAAAAGATCGACCAAATCACGCTTCGCAAAAAGATTACTGTGCAGTAGGCGACAGATCTCCTGCATGCTGGAACCAATTCTCGATGCGAACTTTAAGTACGAAACTAACAAGTAAACACACAAAGCCGATAATACCTGTGTGAGCACGGTATTTTTGCTAGTACCCAGGAAACTCTTGATCTTCAAGTTTTGTTTTATCCATTTAAAGAGCAATTCGACTTGCCAGCGCTGCTTATAAATATCTTCAATGGTTTGCGCTGACCATTCAAAATGATTTGTAATAAATTAATACTCCTTATCTGTTTCGCTATCCCAGTAAATAATTAGACGTATAGACTTTAAACGATTTCTACCTCTCTGCGACGAGCTGTATTGAATAACCTGCTCGCTCATCACCTAACGTTGCGTTCACCTGCGGATTGTAAGTAGCGCGTTGCGATAAACTTAGCGCAGCGATATTGCAAAAGCGCTACTTACAATACGTCAGGTGCAAT
>CBINKF010000224.1:0-5703 GCA_966251115.1 uncultured Cellvibrio sp. | reverse complement strand
TGGTGGAAAAGATGGGCAGCCTTGCCGATAAGCAACCAGCCGAAATTGCCGACGCACTCAAAGCGCTGCTATCTGGTATGCGCGAGGCGCTGGATAGCATTGGCTAGCGCTGGCCTGGTTAGTTGAGGCGGGTTTAGTCGCAATTAACTCACGCATTTATCGGATGGGGGCTGGATGGCGCCTGTCAACAAACTAAATTGATGCAGCCATCGGCTTCAGTAGATGGCTATCGGTATGGGGGTTAAAGGAATAGCCCTTAATAACCCAAGCAACCGAGCAACCAATTAAAAGAGAAGCAACCATGAGTTGGTTAGACAAGATTATCCCCAGTATTTCCCGCACTGAAACCAAACGCAGCAACAAGGTGCCCGAAGGCCTTTGGGAAAAATGCGTTAAGTGCGACGCTGTGCTATACAAGCCAGAGCTGGAAAAAACTCTGGATGTCTGTCCCAAGTGTGATCACCACATGCGTGTACGTGCCCGCGACCGTTTGGATATGTTCCTCGACCCGCAAAATCGCCAGGAATTGGCGACTGAAGTGGAGCCAATTGATCGCCTGAAATTTAAAGACATCAAAAAGTACAAAGACCGATTGAGTGCCGCGCAAAAAGAAACCGGCGAAAAAGATGCACTTATCGCCATGCGTGGCGAGCTTAAAGGTATGCCGGTAGTGGCAGTGGCCTTTGACTTCTCCTTCCACGGTGGCTCTATGGGCTATGTGGTGGGTGAGCGCTTTACCCGTGCTGCCAAAGTTGCCCTGGAGGAAAACATCCCGCTGGTGTGCTTCTCGGCAACTGGCGGTGCGCGTATGCAGGAGGCGCTGATTTCGCTGATGCAAATGGCTAAAACCAGCGCCGTGATTGAGCGCTTGAAAATGCAGGGTACGCCCTATGTATCGGTTATGACAGACCCGGTTTACGGCGGTGTATCGGCCAGTTTGGCGCTGTTGGGTGACATCAACGTGGCAGAGCCCGGCGCTCGCGCTGGTTTTGCAGGCCCAGGCATTATTGAGCAGACCATTCGTCAAAAGCTGCCCAAAGGCTTTCAACGCGCCGAGTTCCTGCTGGAGCACGGTGCTATCGATATGATTATCCATCGCCGTGATATGCGCGATAAACTGGCCGCACTTCTGGCCAAATTTACCCGCCGCGCCGCTGTCTAGTTTTTTATGCGGTTTGAATCCCTTGCGGCCTGGCTGGCCTGGCTGGAGCAGTGCCATCCCCGGGAGATAGACCTGGGTCTGGAGCGGATCCGTCAGGTAGCTGAGCGCATGGGGTTGCTCAATACCACCGCCAAAGTGGTCATTGTCGGTGGTACCAATGGCAAAGGCTCCTGTGTTACCGCTACGGCAGCGCTGCTGCGCGTCGCCGGTTATTCTGTCGGTGTTTACGCCTCACCCCATCTGCTGGATTACAACGAGCGTATCGTCATCGATGGTGCTCAGGCCGGCGATAGCGAAATCTGCATTGCCTTTGAAAAAATCTACCAGGCCTGCCAGCCCCTGACCGCACAACAAGATCCCATCAGCCTTACTTACTTTGAATATGGCACACTCGCCGCGCTGGAAATATTTCGCCAGCACCAGGTAACGGCCATGGTGTTAGAGGTGGGCTTGGGGGGCAAGCTGGATGCAGTGAACATTCTCGATGCGGATGTGTCAGTAGTAACCAGTATTGATATAGATCACCAGGAGTGGCTGGGTGATAACCGCGAAGATATAGGTTTTGAAAAAGCGGGAATCTATCGCGCCGGGCGATCGGCTATTTGTGCCGATGCCCAGCCACCGGCACGCCTGCTCAATTACGCCGGCGACCTGGGCGCAGACCTTCTGCTAAAAGGCCGCGATTTTGATTTCAGCCTCGAGGGTGAGGCAGATTGGTCCTGGTGGGGCAGTGGTGGTCAATTTAGCTCTCAGCCCAGGCCGCAGTTACCGCTACCGAGCATGGCAGCGGCATTGGAGGCTGTCAGTCAACTGGGGGTCGCCATCTCTAGCGCCAGTTTTGAGTTATTGGCGCAGCTGCGGGTTCCTGGGCGTTTTCAGCAAATCACATGGCAGGCCAGGCGTTTGTACCTGGATGTTGCGCACAACCCCGCGGCCACGGGGTTTTTAGCCAAGGGTCTGGAGTCTGTACGTGCTCGCGATCCTTCAGTGCGGGTCTTTGGTATTGTGGCCATGATGAGCGACAAGGATCGCAAGTCCAGCCTGGCTAACTTGCTGGGCTTGGTCGATTGCTGGCTCACCGCCCAGTTGGACGATGTCCCGCGCGCTGCGACGCCGGAACAACTGGGCAAAAACCTGAGCGATCTGGATCAGCAGGTGGCTTTTGCGGGTCATCTGGATAAGTGTTTGGCCTACGCCCTGGAGCACTCGGCGCCCGCTGACATTATTTTAATATTTGGTTCTTTTTTTACAGTGGCTGCAGGCTTGGCTGCATTGAAGCTGCCGGTAAGCCCCTGGCAGCCTAGCGAGGTTTGAAGTGAGAGAGGCAGTCAAGCATCGATTTATCGGCGGCGCTATTCTGGTTGCTGTGGCAGTACTTTTTCTCCCTAGCTTTTTTAAGGATCGGCAGCAGTATCAGGTGGACACGGATTCACAGATTCCGCAGCGACCGGAGATTACCACCGTTGAATTTAATGATCCCAGCTCGCCCGAGGGGATAGAGCCAGCGCCAGCGCCGGAGACCATGTTTGTTCCTGACGAGTCAACTGCCGTTACAGTTTCCTCAGCTGCGATCAGCAGTGCTGCCAGCTCCGGTGTTGCGCTACCAGAGCCGGTTGCTCCGATAGTGCCAACACTCAACCTAAACAAACAGGGCTTGCCGGAGGCCTGGGTGTTGCAGGTGGCTAGTCTCAGCACCGAGGCTGCCGCCAATAAGTTGCGCGATCAGCTGACCGCCCAGGGCTACAAAGCCTATGTGCGAGCATCGAGTTCAGGGGCTACGCAGGTCTATCGCATTTACGTCGGGCCCAATCTCGACAGGGCTCAGGTGCAGGACACAAAACAAAAGCTCGACAAGCAGCTTAAGGTCAATTCGCTGGTTTTACCCTTTAAACCCTAAGCGAATTTTATAAACCATTCTTGATATGACTCTGGTAGAATGCGCGCCTGAACTCGGGTGGGCACCCTCAATGAACCCAGTGGGGTATATGAGTCAATGAATTGGGCAGATTGGGCAATCGTGGGGGTCTTCTCCCTCTCCTGCATCATCGGCCTGGTACGCGGATTTGTACGCGAAGCCCTCTCCCTTGCTGTTTGGTTGGCCGCTGCCCTGGTGGCTCGTCTGTTTGGTCCACGCCTTGAAATTCTGCTGATTGACCATATCGATACTCCCTCCCTGCGAATTGTCACTGCCTATGCGGTGTTGTTCGTCGTTACTTTAATTCTTGGTTCACTGGTTATTTACCTGATCAGCGCCCTGGTGCGCGCAACAGGCTTATCGGGAACTGATCGGCTGCTGGGGATGATATTTGGCGCCCTGCGCGCCTTCGTCATAGTGGTTGCGCTGGTTATATTCCTACCCGGATTCCTGCCGGTGGATCAGGATGGCTGGTGGCACCAGTCGCGGTTAATTCCCTATTTTGTGGATTGTGAGAGCTGGGTAAAATCTGTTTATTCAGAAGTCAGTCAGATTTTGGGGGCGCTGTTTGGCAGTGCACCTCAAGCTGGTATTTCGATTTAGTGTGTTAAGCAATTGAGGCGAAACTATGTGCGGCATTGTAGGTATTGTTGGTAAGCGCGATGTCAATACACAACTCTACGACGCATTGACCATTCTTCAGCATCGTGGTCAGGATGCAGCGGGCATAGTCACCTGCGAAAACGGGCGCATGGCTCAGCAAAAGGCCAATGGCCTGGTGCAGGATGTGTTCAGAACTCGTCACATGCAAAGACTGCTGGGCAATATAGGTATTGGTCATGTGCGCTATCCCACCGCCGGCAGCTCAGGCCCAGCGCTGGCGCAACCCTTTTATGTGAATTCGCCCTACGGTATCGCCCTGGCGCACAATGGCAACCTGACCAACTCGGACAAACTGAGTGAAGACCTGTTTAAAACTGATTTGCGCCACGTAAATACCGATTCGGATTCCGAAGTGTTGCTCAACGTCTTCGCCCATGAGTTGCAATTGCAAGGCAAACTGGTGCCAGCGGCTGAGGATATATTCGCGGCGATTTCCGGCGTGCACAACCGTGTTTTAGGCGGTTATGCAGTGGTGGCACTGATTGCGAATTATGGACTGGTAGCTTTCCGTGATCCTAACGGTATTCGCCCTTTGGTGTATGGTAAACGTCAATCGGAGGAAGGTGTTGAGTATATGGTTGCCTCCGAAAGTGTGGCGCTCAATGTTCTCGGTTTTGAACTGATTGATGACGTGGCGCCGGGCGAAGCCATTTACATTACTGACGATGGCCAACTGCATAGACGCCAGTGCGCCAAACGCAGCCAGTTGCGCCCCTGTATTTTTGAGCACGTCTACTTTGCCCGTCCCGACTCCATTATGGATGGCATTTCGGTGTATAAGGCGCGTTTGCGTCAGGGCGAGAAGCTGGCGGATAAAATTCAGCGCGAGCGCCCCGATCACGACATTGATGTGGTTATTCCTATTCCTGACTCCAGCCGTGTGGCCGGTCAGGCGCTGGCGCAGAAGCTGGGGGTTAAATTCCGCGAGGGGCTGGTTAAAAACCGCTACATCGGCCGCACCTTTATCATGCCTGGGCAACAGCAGCGCAAAAAATCTGTGCGTCAAAAGCTCAACCCGATTGATCTGGAATTTAAGGGCAAGGTTGTGCTTTTAGTGGATGACTCAATTGTGCGCGGTACTACCTGCCAGCAAATCATTCAGATGGCGCGCGATGCGGGTGCAAAAAAAGTCTACTTTGCCTCGGCTGCGCCGGCGGTGAAATTCCCTAATGTCTATGGCATAGACATGCCAACGGCAACCGAATTGATTGCCCATGGTCGCACCGATCAGGAAGTGTGCATCGAAATTGGTGCCGACTGGTTGATATACCAGGATCTGGATGACCTGATTGCCGCCTCTGCCGAAGGTAATAGCAAGGTCACCCAGTTTGATTGCTCGGTCTTTACCGGTGAATACTGTACTGGCGATGTGACTCAGGCCTATTTGGATCGCCTGGCCGCAGCGCGCAACGACAGCGCCAAAGCGGGTAAAAAATCCACCAAACAGGAATTACCCATAGGCCTGCACAACGGCGCGCGCAGTGCGTAACGTCTGGTATCAGACGTCACCCCTGGATAACAAATTAAAGGTTAATCATGGACAATTTTGACGATCCTCTTTTTGGCGCGGCGCTGGATACCCTGGCGGTGCGCGCTGGCCAGGTGCGCTCCCAGGAAGGTGAGCACAGCGAAGCCCTGTACCTCACCTCAAGCTATGTGTTTGGCAGCGCGCAAGAGGCAGCGGACCGCTTTGCCGGCAATCAGCCGGGCAATGTCTATTCGCGCTATACCAACCCAACAGTGCGCACCTTTGAGCAGCGCATAGCCGCGCTGGAGGGCGCTGAGGCCGCCGTGGCAACCTCATCCGGTATGGCGGCTATTCTCAGTACTTGCATTGCGCTCTTACAAGCGGGCGACCACATTGTCTGCTCGCGCAGTGTTTTCGGTAATACCACCGTACTTTTTACCAAGTACCTGCAAAAATTTGGCGTCACCACCAGCTTTGTGAATCCCACCGATTACG